>CAZKNJ010000004.1:68144-74485 GCA_964554185.1 uncultured Planctomycetales bacterium
CTACCCCTCTTCCTTGTAGGGGCGGGACATGAGGGAGGCGATGGCGTCGCGGGGGGGCTTGGCGTCGTAGATGACGGCGTAGGTCTCGCGGGTGATGGGCAGCTCCAGGTCAAAGTGCTCGTTGGCCTCCAGGAACTCCACGACCGCGCGCACGGTGCGCACGCCCTCGGCCACCATCTTGGTCTCGCTTTCCACCTCGGCGAGCGTCATCCCTTTGGCGAACTCCACGCCGGCGCGGTGGTTGCGGCTGTTTTCGGAAAACGCCGTGGCGATGATGTCGCCGAAGCCCGCCAGGCCGTAGAGCGTGTGCGGGTCGCCGCCGAACACCGGCAGCAGCCGCCGCATCTCCACCACTCCGCGCGTCAGCAGCACCCCGCGCGAGTTCAGCCCCAGGCCCAGGCCCGCGGCGAGGCCCGCCGCCACCGCGAGGATGTTCTTCAGCGCGCCGCAGACCTCCACCCCCACCGGGTCGCGGCTGGTGTAGAGCCGCAGGCGCGGGGTGGACAGCTCGTGCTGCAACTGCGTGGCCAGCTCGTTTTCGCGCGACGCCAGCACCGACGCGGTGGGCTGCCCGGCCATAATCTCCCCGCTGAGGTTGGGGCCGCAAAGCTGCATCCACGCGGGCTCGAACGGCTCCAGCTCCCGCAGCATGCACTCGCTCACCAGCTCGGTGGGGTCAAACATCATGCCTTTCACCACCGAGACGAAGGGCGTGTTGGGCTTCACCGCGGCCTGGTGCATCGCCTCGCGCACGGTGGGCGCGAACTCGCGGATGAACTTGGACGGCACCGCCAGCACGATGGCTTCCGCGCCGGAGAGCGCCCCGCGCATGTCGCCGGTGGCGCGCAAAGCGGGGTGCAGCTCAAACTGCGAGTTGAACAGGCAGTTGCGGTGCTCAGAATTGATGCTTTCCACCACTTCGGGCTCGCGCGCCCACAGCCTGATGTCGTGGTCCGCGCCAGCCCAGAGGTGCGCCAGCGTCGTGCCGAAACTTCCCGCTCCGATTACCGCGAGTTTCATTGCGCCTCCTTCACCGCCTGGATGAGCTGCGCCGCCACGTAGTCCTGCTCCGGATCGGTGAGGCCGGGGAAGACCGGCAGGCACAGCACTTCGCGCGCCGCCCGCTCGGCTTCGGGGAACGAGCCCTCGCCGTGGCCGAGGTGCGCCAGCGCCTTGCACAAATGCAGCGGAATGGGGTAGTGCACCATCGCGCCCACGCCGGCCTCGTTCAGCCGCCGCTGCACCTCGTCGCGCTGCGGCACGCGCACGGTGTACTGGTGGTAGGTGTGCTCGCAGCCGGGCTTGACGCTTGGCGTGACGATGCCGTCCGCGCCATTGAGCATCTCGCCGTAGCGCGCGGCCAGCCGCCGCCGCTCGGCGTTCCACTCGTCCAGCTTGCGCAGCTTGATATTGAGGAACGCGGCCTGCAGCTCGTCCATGCGCGAGTTCACGCCGCGGGTGTCGTGGATGTAGCGTCCGGGCTGGCCGTGGTTGCGCAGCATGCGCACGGCGTCTGCGAAGTTGGCGTACTTGGTGACGAACGCGCCGGCGTCGCCCAGCGCGCCGATGTTCTTGGTGGGATAGAACGAGAACGCCGCCATGTCGCCGAAGGAGCCCACGGGCTGGCCCGCAATGCGCGAGCCGATGGCCTGCGCGCAATCCTCCAGGATGGCCACGCCGTTGTGCTGGTCGGTCTGCTCGCAGATGTCCGGCATGTCGCAGGGATGGCCGTAGAGGTGCACCGGGATGATGGCACGGGTGTTGAGCGAGAACGCGCGCTCCAGCTGCGCCGGGTTGAGGCAGAAGCTCGCGGGTTCAATGTCCACGAAAACCGGCTTGGCGCCCAGTGCGAGGATGCCCTCAACCGTGGCGAAGAAGGTGAACGGCGTGGTGATGACCTCGTGGCCGGACGCCACGCCCGCGGCCATCAGCCCGAGCAGCAGCGCGTCGGTGCAGGAGTTGAGCGCCACTGCGGCGGCCGCGCCATGCATCACAGAGAGCGTCTTCTCCAGCGCCTCGTTCTCCGGGCCGGTGACGTACCAGCCGGAGTCGATGATGCGCGCGGCGGCTTCCTTCATCTCGGCGGCAATGTCGGCATGCACCCGTTTCAGGTCCAGCGGCGGTACTTTCATAGCCCCATTTTATCAGAGCTTCGGGGTGGTGGGGGAGCGCTCCACGCGTGCGGTATAATGAATCCGAGGTGATAGGAGCAATGGAGGCTCACCCGCTATCAACCGCGCTCCGCGGAGCGGCAATTGTCGCGCTTCTGCTGGGGCTGCTTCTCGTACCCAACGCTTGCGGCCGCAAAGGCAATTCGCCCACACGCCCGCTGCCGAATGCGCAGCCGCTTGCAGCACCGTCGCTGGACAGCGCGCTGGCGGAGCTGGAAACGCTGGCCGCGCCACCCGGGGTGGATGAAGGGGTGTTCGCTCAGCTCAAAGCGGAGCTTTCGCGCCTGCTGCATGTGCGCGCCGAGGGCAAGTTGCCCGCTGCGGCGCCGGCAGGCCCGGAAAACGGTATCAGTGACTTGGCGCTGGCGGGCGACAGCGAAAGCGGCTTTCAGCTTACCTGGCGGTACCGCAACCACGGCGATTACGACCAGAACGGCAAGGTTGGCATCTCCGACATTACTCCAATCGCGCAGCACTTCGGCGAGGCAGTGCCGGAGGACGACGACAACGCGCTACCGGCGGTGATTGACGGCAGCGGCAATGGCAAGGTGGACATCGCCGACGTTACGGCCATCGCCCAGAGCTTCGCCGTCGGCGTCGCGTCTTACAGCGTGCGCAGCTCGCAGTTTGAGTGGGGCGCGTACACCGAGATTGGCGCAGTGGGCTTCGGCGATGTGCCGGGCGGCGAGACGGAGCGCAAGCTCTTCGCGTTCAGCCTGATTCCCGAGATGGATACCTGGTACCGCGTCGTCCCGCAAGATCTTTCCTGGAATGAAGGCGTGGTCAGCAATGCGGTGCAGTTCACCGGCGAAGACCCGCCGCTCATTGAGTCAGTGTCGCCGCTCAGCGGCACGGTGGGCGCAGACACGCAGTTCGCCGCCGTGGTCACCGGCGGCTCCCCGCGCACTTACCAGTGGGCATTCGGCGGCGGCGCGGAGCCGAACACTAGTGTCGAGCACTCGCCCACGGTGGCGCTGGGCGCGGCAGGCATCTACTCGTGCCTGCTGCACGTGGAGAACATCTACGGGGTAGCCGACTTTGAGTTCACGCTCACGGTGTATACAGAAAACACCTACGGCGTGTCCGGCACCGTCGCCATGATTGACGGCGGCGGCCTGGCGGATGCGCGGGTAACGCTTGCGGGCTTCGGCACGCTGCTTACCGGCGACGACGGCTTCTACCAGTTCACCGGCGTGCCCGACGGCGGGCCCTATGCGCTCTCCGCCTCGCTCACCGGCTGGCGGATGCAGCCGGAGACCCGCGAGGTGAACGTTGCGGGTGCGCCGGTCACCGGCCAGTACTTCACGGCCCAGCGCTCGCCATTGGCGAGCTTCACCGCCGCGCCCACTTCAGGCGAAGCGCCGCTGGAAGTGGATTTCGACGCCTCCGCCTCCAGCGACCCGGACGGCGGCGGCATCGTCCGCTACGACTGGGACTTTGACGCCGATGGCACCTGGGACGACGAAGGTGTGACGGTCAGCCATATGTATACCGTGCAGGGCGGGTGGGTCGCCCGGCTGCGGGTGGAGGACAATGAAGGCGACACTGCAATTGCCCTCAAGACCATCTCCGTGGGCATTGAGCCGCTGTTCACCATCTACGGGCACGTCACCGAGAGCGGCTCCGGCGCGGAAGGCGTGACCATCTCGCTCAGCGGCGCTGCCAGCGGCGAAACCACCACTGACGAGTTCGGTTTCTACCAGCTTACCGGCCTGCTGGACGGCAGTTACACGGTCGCGCCGTCTTACAGCACCTGGACTTTCACGCCGCTGAGCCGCAACGTGAACATCAGCGGCACCGATCCCCCGCCACAGGACTTCGTTGGCACCAGGCCGTCCTACACCGTGTCCGGCACGCTGCTCTCCGCGGGCGGCGGTGCGATGAGCGGCGTTTCCGTAGCACTCACCGGCTACCCGCCGGCCACCACCAACGCCAGCGGCGTCTTCCAGTTCACCGGCGTTTACGACGGCAGCTACACGCTTACTCCCACGCTGGTGGGCTGGACCTTCACGCCCGCGAGCCGTCCGGTGAACGTCAGCGGCGCAAACGTGGTTAACCAGAACTTCACCGGCTACACTCCGCCGTCCGCCTACGTGGAAGCGTCGCCCTCCAGCGGGTTCATTCCGCTGGACGTCGACTTCGACGCGTCCGGCAGCTACGACCCCGACGGCGGCGCCATCACCCAGTACGAGTGGGACTGGGACGGCGACGGCACCTATGACTTTGATAGCGGCAACGACCCGACGGTGCAGCACACTTACTCCGACGCCGGCAACTATCCGGCGGTGGTGCGCGTGACCGACGACGAGGGCGTGTCGGCCACCGACGGCGTGCTCATCTCCGCCACCGAGCAGGGCAACCTGCCGCCGGTCGCCTCGCTCAGTGCTGATCCCACCAGCGGCGAAGTGCCGCTGGACGTGGATTTTGACGCGGGCGGCAGCCACGACAACGACGGAGTTATCGTCAAGTATGAGTGGGATTGGAACGGCGACGGCACCTATGATTACGACTCCGGCGCCGATCCGACGGTGCAGCACACTTACGGCACGCTCGGCACCTTCATCGCCCGCGTGCGCGTCACCGACAACGATGCCGCCACCGACACCGACACGGTGCAGATTGACGCCAACGAGGTCGCCAACGAGCCGCCGGTGGCGGCGCTGGAGGCGAGCCCCACCAGCGGCGACGCGCCCTGCCCGGTGGACTTCGACGCGTCCGGCAGCCATGACGACGACGGCGTCATCGCCAAGTACGAGTGGGACTGGGACGGCGACGGCACCTATGACTACGACTCGGACACTGACTCCACCGTCTCCCACACCTACTACGACACCGGCACTTACAACGCCACCGTGCGCGTTACCGACGACGACGATGACACCGACACGGCGTCGCTGAGCATTTCGGTGCTCAAGTGGGTGGTGGTGACGGTTGACAGCACCGGCACCACTGGCCAGTACACCAGCCTCGTGCTTGACTCCTCCGACCATCCGCACATCAGTTACTTCTACGAGACTCCGGGCTTCCTCCGCTACGCCCACCACAACGGCACCAGCTGGAGCTTCGCGATCCCCGACGGCACCAGCATTGCCGGCAAGGGCAGCTCCATTGCCCTGGACTCCAGCGAGTACCCGTGCATCAGCTACCAGGGCAGCACAACCTTCCTCAAGTACGCCTGGTACAACGGCACCAGCTGGGATAGAACCCCCGCCGACAACAATCCGTGCAGCTATACTTCAATCGCCATTGACACGTCCGACCACCCCCACATCGTCTTCTACCGCTTTGACACTACCGACCTGCGCTACACCTACTACAACGGCAGCACCTGGGTCCCGTACAACGTGGAGACTGACCAGGACTCGGGACAGCACCCGGGCATTGTGCTGGACGGCTCCGGCTACCCGCACGTTAGCTACTCCAAGTACCTGGGCGCGCCGGACAACTACGGAATTCTGCGCTACGCCTTCAAAGACGCGGGCGGCTGGCACGTCGCCACCGCCGATAGCGGGGTGGAGCGGGGCTACCAGAGTTCCATCGCGCTCTACGGCGGCGAGCCCTTCATCAGCCATAACGACGCCAGCACCAACGACCTCATCTTCACCACCTACAGCGGCGGCTGGAGCTCGGTGCCGGTAGACACCACCGACTCGGTGGGCACCTTCACGTCCATAGAAGTGGATTCAGCGGGCAATCCGCACATCAGCTACTACCAGGCGACCGCCCAGAACCTGAAGTACGCCTTCTACGACGGCGCGGACTGGCAGCTGCGCACCATTGACAGCGCCGGCGACGTGGGCCAGTACACCAGCCTGGCGCTGGACAGCGGCGGCTACCCCCACATCACCTACTACGACGCCACCAACGGCGACCTGAAATACGCGTATGTGGAACATTAAGGCTGGAAGCGTAGTCTAATAGACTGCACTCCGAGGGGAGTCGCACCAGGGGATAACGATGCTTGTGGGCAGGCAACTTCTCGCGCGAATCGCACTTCTGATTATCGTCGCGCTGCTTCTCTGCGCCGCCTCATGCGGGAGGGGCAGACTCCAGGCTGCCCATTCCTCTGGTGAACAGCCAATCGGCGGTCTGGAGACCGCCGCTCCTGATGTTCTGGCGGAACTAGACGCGCTGGAGTGTCCCGAGGGGGTGGACAGCGCGCTGTGGGCG
>CAZKNJ010000005.1:0-47886 GCA_964554185.1 uncultured Planctomycetales bacterium
GGGAAGGATGATAATGCGCTGCCGGGGCTAGAGCGGTTGGTTATCAGGTTTGAATAGGGGAGAAAGGCAGGCAGGCACTCAGTCCTGTATAGTGAGGACAGGCAGGAGAGCGGCGGCTTCTGTGGTATAATACTAGGTGAATACACCCTACCGTCCCGCAAGGCACGGTAGGTTTTTCCTTAACACATGGAAAGGGCTGCGGTATTCCTTGACGGCGGCTACATTGACCGCGCCAAAGAGCTGCCGAAGCGGTACGAGCTGGACTTCCGACTGCTTGCCGAGCGCCTTGCCGGAGGCATTCCGCTCTTGCGAGTTTACTACTATCACTGCATGCCGCTGCAAGGAAGCACTCCGTCTCCTCGCGAGAGCGAGCGGTACGCCAACATGCGCAGCTTTCTCAGCAAGCTTGAGATGATACCCAGCTTTGAAGTGAGGCTAGGAAGACTGATGAAGTATAAGGACGAATCCGGAAGGGACATCTACAAGCAGAAACAAGTGGATGTACTCCTCAGCCTGGACCTTGTCAGCCTAGCCTATAGGAAGGCGATTTCCACAGCAATCTTGGTTGCGGGGGATTCTGATTTCGTGCCCGCGATCAAGCTGGCAAAGGCCGAAGGCGTTGAGACCGTGCTTTACTACAGCCCTTCCGCACCGACTCATAATGAGCTGCTAAAAGCTGTAGACAAGCGAATCGCGTTGAGCCGAAGCCTGCTGCTGTAGGCACATGCGCTCGACAAAAGAGCCGGACTAGTGATCCTCCTTCGCCAAGGCTATGGCGGGTAAACTGCCAGCAGGAAAGACCAAGAGCCGGGCTAGTCAGCCCGGCGTACTCGGTTCTGTAAGGAGTCGCGGTTTTCTAACCGCGATTCCTTGGAGCGGAAGAGGAGTTGGGATTAATTCTCAATGCCGCAGAAACGCAGAGAATCGCGACTGGAAAGTCGCGACTCCAGGGTTAAGAGTGGCGCGCCACAGGTGCGCGCCCTACAGACCAGAGAGCTTTTCTTCCACCGAGGCGAGTTTGGCGTTCATGCGGGGGCCTTCGCGGTCGCGGCGGTCGTCAATCTTGAGGCTGGTGGAGATGCGGCCGTAGCCGGCTTCGGCGAGCTTGTCGTGGATGCGTGCGACCAGCGCGAAGATGTCCGGGAGCGGACCCTCAATCGTGGTGCTCATGGGGTTGAGCTTGCTTGCAAGGCCGCTTGCGCGGATTTCCTTTTCGGCCAGGGCGACGATGGCGCTCACGCTGGTGTCGCCGGTGCCCAGGCAGACGACTGACAGATCAACTATGGCCATAAGGCTTCACCTCACTCGGATTCGTTTTCCGGCTCGTGGCCCCGGTGGTTGGCGCAGGCGGGATTGGCGCAGAAGGTGACCGAGTTGCCGCGCAGCTTCTTCTCCGCGATGAACCAGCCGCAGAGTTCGCATTTCTCCACCGTGGGGCGTCCCCACAGGACGAAGTCGCAACTTCCCGCGCCCGCGCCCTCGACGTCGCGCCGGTTGTGCTCGCAGGTATAGAACACGCGGCGGTTCTTGGCCTGCAGGCGCAGCAGCTTGCCGCCGCACTTGGGGCAGATGTCCTGCGGCTCGCGGGTGAAATCGCACTTGGGGAAGGCGGTGCAGGCGACGAACTGGGAGCCCCAGCGGTTGCGCCGCGCGACCAGCGCCGCTCCGCACTTGGGGCATACGCCCTCCACCGGCTCGGCGTTGTTGTTGGCGCCCTTGTCCTCGCGCTTGACGTAGCGGCATTCGGGGTAGCCGCTGCAGGCGACGAACTTGCCGAAGCGGCCGTCGCGCACCACCAGCGGCTTGCCGCAATCGGGGCACTGCTCGTCCAGCACCACCGGCGCGGGGCGGTAGCTCTTCTTGTCGGCGATGGCCTGCTCAATCTGCCTGGCCAGCGGCTCGTAGAAGCCCGCCACCAGTTCCTGCCACCGGCCCTTGCCCTCCTCCACCTCATCCAGGCGCTCTTCCATCCGCGCGGTGAAGTCCACGTCCACCACTTCGGGGAAGTAGTCCTTCATCAGCTCGGTGACGACAAACGCCCATTCGGTGGGGGTGAGGCTGCGGCTCTCGCGCACGATGTAGCCGCGGTCAACGATAGTTTCAATTATCGGCGAGTAAGTGCTGGGGCGGCCGATGCCGTTCTCCTCCAGCACTTTGATGAGCGACGCTTCGGTGTAACGCGCGGGGGGCTTGGTGAAGTGCTGCGCCGCTTCCAGCGACACCAGACGCGCGGGCATACCTTCGTTGATGCGTGCAAGCTGCTCGGCGCCGTTCGCCTGCTCCTCGCCATTGGCGTCCTCTTCGCGGTAGAGCCGCAGGAAGCCGTCAAAGACGACCTGCGTGCCGGTGCGGCGGAACTTCGCGGACAAGTCCCCGCCGGTGGACACCAGGTCAACCTGGCGCTGGGACAGCACGGCGTTGGCCATCTGGGAGGCGAGAAAGCGGTTATAGACGAGGGTGTAGACCTTGAGCTGGTCGGCTGACAGGCTGCTCTTCACGCGGTCAGGGGTGTAGGCCAGGTTGGTCGGGCGGATGGCTTCATGGGCGTCCTGCGCGCTCTTCTTGCTGCGGTATTCGCGGGGCTTCGGCGGCAGATACTCCGCGCCGAACGCGGATTGGATGTGGCCGCGGGCGGAACGCGCGAATTCGGGCTCCACCCGAACCGAGTCGGTGCGCATATAAGTGATGAGGCCTTCGGGGCCGGCGCCGACATCCACGCCCTCGTAAAGCTCCTGGGCGGCGCGCATAGTGCGCTTGCTCTGGAAGCCGAGCTTCTTGAAAGCTTCCTGTTGCAGCGTGGCGGTGATGAACGGCGGCGCGGGGGAGCGCTCAATCTTCTTATCCGTCACCGAGCCGACGGAGTAGCTGAGCTTCATCAGCTCGCGGCGCAGGCTCTCAGCCTCTTCGCCGCTGGCGATGAGGCGGCCGTCCGCTTCATCCTTCTTGGACGGGTGCAGCACCTTCTGGCCGTCCAGCTCGATGAGCTGGGCTTTGCACTCCGCGCCGTCGCAGGCGAAGAGCCCTTCCAGCGTCCAGTACTCCTGCACGATGAACGCGCGTATTTCTTCTTCGCGTTCGCAGATAAGGCGGACGGCGACCGACTGCACGCGCCCGGCGGACAGGCCGCGCTTGACCTTGCGCCAGAGCACCGGCGAAATGCGGTAGCCTACCAGCCGGTCCAGCACGCGGCGCCCCATCTGGGCGTCCACCCGCGGCTGGTTGATCTCGTGGGGGTGGCTCACCGCCGCCTGCACCGCCGTCCGGGTGAACTCGCGGAACTCAATGCGCTGGGCGGGGCGGGCGAGAATCTCCGCCAGGTGCCACGCTATCGCCTCTCCCTCGCGGTCGGGGTCGGTGGCCAGCAGCACCACGGAGGCGGATGACGCCGCTTCCTTCAGCTTCTTCACCACGTCCTGCTTGCGCGGGATGATGCGGAACTTGGGCGTGTAGTCGTGCTCCAAGTCCACGCCCAACTCCTTGTCGGGCAGGTCGCGGATGTGGCCCTGGGACGAGAGGATGTGGTAGCCGGAGCCGAGCAGGCGTGAAAGCGTGCGTGCTTTGGTCGGAGATTCGACTACGATGAGCGGTTTTTCCGCGGTGGTTGCTTTAGGCACGTATCAGTTTCACCTCAAACGTTACAGGCGCTGGTAAAAGCCGCCGGGCAGGGATTTTACCAGCCCGCGAATCTCCAGCAGGGTCAGCCGCGCCGCGAGCTCCGCAATGGACAGCCCGGTCGCCCGGGCGACATCGTTGATATGGGAGCGTTCAAAGCTCACGGACCCCAGCAGCTCCAGGTCGGCTTCGGCGGCAGCCATCGGCTGCTTGGCCTCCGCTTTCGGCTGCTTGGGGCTCCCAGATGATACCCGTTTACCGGGTTTTTGTTTCGCGGGGGATGCCACCTCAGTTCCAGCGGGGGATTCCGCCACAGGAATGGCCAACTGGCTGCGCAGCCTCTCCACCTGCTCGGCCAGCAGTTCGGACTTGCGCTGCGGCCACTCGGCGACCACGTCATCAGCGTCGTCAATGAGCTTGGCGGAGCCTTCTCTGATGAGTTCGTGGCAGCCGCTCACCGAACGCATGCCGGGCATTCCGCTGAACGCGAATACTTCGCGTCCGTTCTCCAGCGCCAGCCGCGCGGTAATTAGCGCGCCTGAGCCCGCGGGGGCTTCCGCCACCACGATGCCGTGGCTCAGGCCGGCGATGATGCGGTTGCGGCGCGGGAAGTTCTCCTTGGACGGCGGCACGCCGGGCGGAAACTCGCTGACCACTAATCCCTTATCCACCAGCTGTTTATACAGTGATTCGTGCTGCGGCGGGTAGATGACGTCAATGCCGCTGCCGAGCACTGCGATGGTCAGGCCGCCGGCGTCCAGCGCGCCCTCGTGCGCCGCGCCGTCAATCCCCAGCGCCATGCCGGAGACGATGGTGAGGCCGAGGGAGGCGAGGTCGTGCGCCAGATTGCGCGTGCGCTTCAGGTAGTATTCGGAAGCCTTGCGCGTGCCGACCACGGCAATCTTGTCCGGCAGCAGCGGCGCCACCTGCCCGCGGGCGTACAGCACCGGCGGCGGCGAGCTTATCACCGAAAGCGACTCGGGGTAGCCCGGATGGCCCAGGCCCAGGAGGAAAATGTCCTTCTCCTTGAGCTGCCGCGCGAAAGCAGTAGGGTCAAAGCCCGCGCGGAATTCCTCAAAGCGGTCGCGCAAGCCGCCGCTGACGCCGGTGACATCCAGCCACTCGGCGGGCGCGGCCTCCCAGGCGTTCTCGTAGCCGCCGAAGACTGTGCGCAGCTCCGCCAGCAGCGCGGCTCCGACGCCGGAGATTTGCGACAGCGCGGCCTGGAAGAGCAGTTCGGATTCGGCGGGCATAGCGGGATTAAGTAGCACAGGGCGCGGGAGTTGGCAAATGACGGTCTATAATCCTCCAATGGAACGACCAGGAGGAATGCTCGCAGCCGCGGCGCTGGCCGCGGTGGTTCTGATACTCACTGCAACGTTTCCCGCGGCCGCCGAAGCGCCGTTATGGACGCGTGACCCGATGGTGCTTCGCAGCGGTGAAGGCTGGTGGCGACTGGGCGGGGCATATGTCTGGGTGGGCAAGGGCGCGCGGCGATACCGGCTGCCAGTGGGCGAGCTGAGATGCGGATTGGGTGGTGTCGCGGAAGCGTTCGCCGTGCTGGACTTCGGCGAGGCTATCCGCAGCGGCGAGGGCGGTGCGTGGGATGTGGAGCATTTCTCCGTGGGCACGAAGATACTGCTGCACGACCGCCAGGGCGACGGCTGGCCGGACGCGGGGGTGGCGTTTGAAGTCAGCGTCCCTTCCAGCCATGCCACGCGGGGAGTCGGCGTGGATGCGACGGATTTCCACGCGCGGCTGTTGCTGGGGGAAGACTATGGAAAGACGCGTGCAGTAGTGAACCTTGGCGTCGGCATACTGGAGAAGACCAACCGGCTGTGGGGGCAGGATGATTCGTTTGAGTACGGGGTAAGCCTGACGCATCCGGCGGGGCCGCACGGCGAGCTGCTGGTGGAGGTGCGGGGACACACCTACACCGACCGGCGTCCCGGCGAGCTGTTCGGCCTGGCGGGCTACCGCCACGAGTTGCCGGGAGGCGATAGATGGGACCTGTATCTTATCGCGGGATTGGACGATCAGGCGGAAAACCTGGAAGCGGGCTTTGGCTACACCTTCGCCTTCCCAATGTACCACCGGCGGGAAGGTGTAGAGGCGGAAGATGCGCCCTCACCGGTTGAGCAGATGGAGGAGTTGCTGGCGGGAGAACTTGCGCACCTGAATGAGGGCGACAAGGAGGCGTTGCGGAAGTTCGCCCGCGGGCTGGAGGAGTGCGGCGGCTAGTCGCCTTCCACCAGCTTGACGTCCGCGCCAAGCGAGGAGAGCTTACCCGCGAAGTCCTCGTAGCCGCGGTAAATCTGGTAGGCGTTGTCCACCACCGTTTCATCCGGCACCGCCAGCGCCGCCAGAGTGAGCGCCGCGCCACCCCGCAGGTCGGTAGCGGCCACCTTGGCACCGTGCAGCTTCTGCGGGCCGGTGATGCGGGCGCAGTTGCCGTCCACCCGGATAGCGCCGCCGAGCTTCTCCATCTCGGGCACGTACTGAAAGCGGTCGGTGAAGCGAGTGTCGCGCAGGGAGGAGGTGCCTTCGGCAAACAGCGCCAGTGACGCAAAGATGGGCTGCATATCGGAATTGACGCCGGGGCAGGGCGCGGTCTCCAGCTCGAAGGCGGTGAGTGGACCGGAGCGCTTGACATATACTTCGCCCCCCCATTCAAACACCTGGACGCCCGCGCTTTCCAGCACGCTCAGATCCCCGGTGGAGAGCGACAGGTCAGCGTTGGTTATTCTGATCTCGCCGCCGGTAAGTCCCGCCGCAACCATGTAGGTAGTGCCTTCGTGCCGGTCGGACATAATGGTGAAGTCCACCGGATGGTTGAGCGGCTTACTTCCCTCCACCGTTATCTCGCGGTTTCCGAGTTTGATGTCCGCGCCCATCTCGGTGAGGAAACGGCAGAACTCCACGATCTCCGGCCGGGTGTTGGCGTTGCGGATGGTCGTACGGCCTTTGGCGCCGGTGGCGGCCAGCACGATGTTCTCGGTGCCGGAAGTGGTGGGCAGGTAGAACTCCACATTCTTGCCGACCAGGCCTGATGCGCTGGCGACGATAGAATCCTCATTGTGCTGGATGTTCGCGCCCAGCTCGCTGAGCCCGAGCAGATGAAGGTCAAACTTGCGCTCGCCGATGCGGCAGCCGCCGGGCAGGGGAAGCTCCACTTCGCCGCGCCGCAGCAGGCCAATAGACAGGAGCAGCAGCGAGCTGCGGATGCGGCAGGCCAAGTCGCGCGGAATCTCCCCGACAAGCTCTGATGGATGGTACTTCACTACGCTGGCGGCGGGGTCGACCTCGATCCCTGCGCCCAGCGCCCGCAGCAGCTCCAAGGTGACCTTGATGTCGTTGAGGCCGAGGGGAACGTTGCGCAGGGTGACTTCGGCGTCCGCCAGCAGCGCGCCGAACAGCACCGGCAGCGCTTCGTTCTTGGCGCCGCTCAGCGTAACAACGCCCGCAAGCGGCTTCCCTCCATGTATTACGAGCTTCGGCATAGTCCGCACCTGTACCGCGCGGTTGCGCGGTGAAAATATAGCACAGCTTCGCCTCCCTCACTCCGATGGAGGCTTAACCACTGATCCGGGTGCCTTCTTGAACAGGTCGCGATACAGCCGTACGTCGCTCCGGCGGAACAGCAAGATGTCGCGCAGCCGCGTGCCCGTCAGGTGGATGAACAGGATGGTGACGATGATGCTGCTCATCACGTAGCCAGCGACATTGCCCCAGGCCGCGCCCGCCGCACCCATTGAAGGGACCAGCAGGAAGCATACGCCTATGTTGCACGCCAAACCGGCAGCGGCGGTGGCGGACACGCGAAGTGGATGGCCACGGGCGACGATATCGTAACTGAGCATCCGGTAGATGGAGAAGACGACCACGCCGGGCAGCAGGATGAGGAACGGCAGCACCGACGGGGCAAAGGCCTTGCCGAACAACAGCGGCACCAGCACCGGCGCTGTTAACCCTAGCGCAACGGCGGCAATGAAGGTTAAGAGGAAAACATTGCGCGACGCAATAGGTGTAAGGGCGTCGGCATCTTCCGTTCGCGAGCTGGCGGCTTTGGAGAACAGCACCAGGCCGAAGGAGTTGGGGACGAACAGCAGCACCTCGGACACGTTCAGCGCGATGGAGAACTGGCCCACCGCAGCGTCGGTGTGGTAGTAGCGCAGGATGTACAGGCTCGCGCGGTAGGACAAAAAGGCCACGAGGAGAACCAGGTGAGCCTTGATGCCGTAGGAGAGGAGGCTGCGAATCTCCAGCCAGCCGAAGTTCCACGACGGCCGGAGAACCTGCACTATCCAGTAGACACCCACGATTGCCGCAAGCGTCCGGGCGATTATTTCGGCCAGCACCACGCCGGTGACGCTGCGTTCGTATACCACCAGAATAATGAACAGAGAGCTTAGAAAGACAATGCGGACGAGTATCGTCAGAAGGTTGTACTGGAGTATGCGATTCAGGGCCAGGAAGATGTACTCGGCGTAGCGCGACGACAGCGTGAGGGGAAGAGCCGCGAGGATGAAGTAGAGCAGCCACAGTGGAATGTCGGAGAAGAACAGCGGATACAGGTAGGGGACTAGCAGCCAGTACGCAGTGCCAAAAACGACAACCAGGGCGCCGAACAAGGCGAGGGCGGCGCCGAAGACCTTCTGGGGGTCGAGCAGCTTCTTGCCGACGTAGTAGGTGAGCGCCGTGGGAATCCCCAGCGCAGCAAGATCAATGACGATGGTGACGGTGAGGATGATCAGGCTGACCTGGCCCTTGCCTTCGGGGCCGAGGAACCGCGCAACCAGAATGTTAGCGCCGAAAGCCGCAGCATAGACCGCGACGCGGCTGGCCATCGTGCCGATTACCTGGCGGGAGTAACTCATCGCGCCGACTCCGGCGAGAGGACGCGCCGATGCAGGCGAAAAGCGGGAACCCGGCGGGCGGCCATCAGCCGAGATGCCTCCGGTACCAGTCCATCGCGCGTTCCAGCCCGGTGCGGATACCAAAGCGCGGCTGATAGCCGAGCAGCCGGCGGGCACTGGAGGTGTCGGCCAGCGAGTCCTTTACGTCGCCGGGCCGGGAATCGGTGTACTGGGGTTCGGCGGAGGCGCCCAGCAGGTCGCGGATGGTCTCAAACACCGTTTGCACCGTGACCTGTTCGCCGTAGGCGATGTTGAAGACCTCACCGAGGGCTTCGGCGGGCGCGCTGCACGCTAGCAGATTGGCCTGCACGCAGTCTTCTATAAAGGTGAAGTCGCGGGTCTGCTGGCCGTCGCCGTAGATTACCGCCGGCTCGCCGTGAAGCAGCGCGCGGGTGAAGCGCGGGATAACCGCGGCGTAAGTTGATTCGGGGTCCTGGCGCGGGCCGTAGATGTTGAAGTAGCGCAGAACGACCGTAGGCAGTCCGTAGACGCGGAAGAACACCTGGCAGTAGTGCTCCTGGGTGAGCTTGGACACCGCGTAGGGTGAAAGCGGGCGGGGCGTCATCGTCTCCACCTTGGGCAGTGTGGGCGTGTCGCCGTAAACGCTGCTGCTGCCGGCGCAGACGAAGCGCTCCACCCCCGCCTCCCTGGCCGCTACCAGCAGGCTTACAGTGCCGGTGACATTGGCGTGGTTGGTGGCCGCCGGGTCTTCCACCGAACGGGGAACGCTGCCGAGCGCGGCCTGGTGCAGGACGAACTCAACGCCGTCAACCGCGCGGTTGCACACGCCCGGGTCGCACACCGTGTCCTGAATGAAGTCTATGTCGGGGAGGAAAGCCTGGAGGTTCTCCCGGCGCCCGGTGGAGAGGTCGTCCACCACCCGCACTGAGTGCCCTGCTTTCAGCAGGTGTACAGCGAGATTGGAGCCGATGAAGCCCGCCCCCCCGGTTACTAGAAAGCGCGCCATATTCTATTGTCTCAGGGCTGAGACAGTGCTATTCTAGCACACGCAATTCCCCCGGTGGTTCTTGTGAACACAACGGCCACATCTGCTAGTGACCGAATTCACAGCTGGGGCAGGAGGTCTGGGTATGAACATCTCGGTCCCCAAAGAACGGCAATCTGATGAGCACCGCGTAGGCCTGACGCCTACAGGTGCAAGGGTGCTTATTGACGCCGGTCACAAAGTTTACTGCGAGCGGGGCTGCGGACTTGACGCGGGGTACGCGGACAAGGAGTACGCCGACAGCGGCGCAACCGTGGTCTTTTCCCGCGAAGAGGTGTACGGCCGGGGCGACATCGTCTGCGGCATCAAGGCGCCAGGCACCGAGGACTACGACATGTTGCGCGAGGGACAAATCATCGGCGGGTTTCTGCACCTGCTGGTGGCCCCGCGGGCGCTGACCGACGTTCTGGTGGACAAGAAGATCACGACACTCTGCTACGAGGAGATGACCGAAGACGGGTTTGCCCCGTTGCTCTCCCCCGCGAGCGAGATCGGCGGCCGGATGATGCCCCAAATCGCCGCCAGGTATATGGAGACCAGCGAAGGCGGGCGGGGCAAGCTGCTGATGGGGACGCCCGGCGTGCCCGCAGCGGTGGTGGCCATCGTCGGCGGCGGCTTTTTCGGCTACCACGCGGCGCTGACCTTCCTGCATGCAGGCGCGAATGTGCTGGTGCTGGATACTGACTTCCGCAAGCTCCAGCGGCTTGACCGCGACTTCGGCGGGCATATCAACACCCTCATCAGCACCGAGAACGCTATCGCCAAGGTGCTGACCTTTGCCGATGTCATCATCTCGGCGGTGCACCGCTACGGCGAAGTGGCGCCCAAGATCATCACCCGTGAGATGCTCAAGACCATGATTCCGCGCTCGCTGTTCATTGACGTGTCCATTGACCAGGGCGGGACGGCCGAAACCAGCCGCCCCACCACCTTGCACAACCCGGTATATGTGGTGGACGAGATTCTGCATTACTGCGTCCCCAATGTCACGAGCAATGTCGCCCGCACCGCCTCGCGGGCGCATACCATCGGACTCTGCCCCATCCTCCTGAAGCTAGGGAAAGCCGAAGACTCCCTCAAGATGATCGAGGGCAAAGAGATTTTCCGCACCGGCGCATTCATCGTGGAAGGCAAGGTCGTGCAGGAGCACCTGCGCGAGCTGCACCATGAGAAGCGCGGCCGGGGCCGCAAGGAGGATAAACGCTGATGTTTTCGTGGTCCCAGAAGTACAAGGACAAAGTCGTACCGGTGGAGGAGGCGCTCTCCATCATCAAGTCCGGCATGCGCGTATACATCCATCCAGGGGCGGCCACGCCCAAGGTGCTGGTGGAGCATCTGGCGGACATCAAGGACCGGGTGGAGAATGTGGAAGTAGTACACATTCTCACCTTCGGCGAGAGCCCCTACGCCGAGCCGGAGATGGAAGGGCACTTCCGCCACAACGCGCTCTTCAGCGGCGGAAATGTGCGGAAGGCGATTAATGAAGGGCGGGCGGACTGGATGTCAGTGTTCCTGTACGAAATCCCCAAGCTGTTTTACGAAGGCTTCCTGCCGCTGGACGTGTCGCTGGTGCAGCTTTCGCCGCCGGACGAGCACGGCTTTTGCAGCCTTGGCGTGGGCGTGGATATGACTATGGCGGCCGTCCGGTCGTCCAAGCACGTTATCGGGGAAATTAACCCCCGCATGCCCCGCGTGCTGGGAGACTCATTCATCCACATCAGCAAGCTGGACCGTATCGTGGAAGTGGACCATCCGCTTTACGAGTACCATGCGGGCGACATTGACGACGTGTCGCGTGAAATCGGCCGGCGCATCGCCGAGCGTATTGAGGATGGAAGCACGTTGCAGATGGGCATCGGCGCCATCCCGGACGCGGTGCTGTTCTTCCTCGGCGAGAAGCGCGACCTGGGCATCCACACGGAGATGTTCAGCGACGGCGCAATGAAGCTGATGGAGGAAGGGGTTATCACCGGCGACAAGAAGAGCATCCACAAGGGCAAGGTCGTTTGCTGCTTCCTCATGGGCAGCGAGCGGCTTTACGAATATGTGGACAACAACCCGTTTATTGAAGCCCATCCGGTGGAGTACACCAACGACCCCTTTGTCATCGCCCAGAACGACAAGATGGTGGCGTTGAACTCGTGCCTCTCCATTGACCTCACGGGGCAGGTGAATTCCGACTCTATCGGCATGAACATCTACTCCGGCTTCGGCGGCCAGTTGGACTTCATCCGGGGCGCGGCGCGCAGCAAGGGCGGCCTTCCGGTCATTGCGATGCCCTCCACCGCCATGAAAGGGAAAGCCTCCCGCGTCGTGGGCACGCTGGCGCCGGGCGCGGGCGTCACCGACACACGAGCGGACGTGCGCTGGATTTGCACCGAGTACGGAATGGTCAACCTGTTCGGGCTCAACCGCCGGCAGCGGGCCAAGGCGCTGATTGAGCTGGCGCACCCGGACTTCCGCGAGGAGTTGCAGGAGTTCGCCATCAAGAACCGCTATATCTAGAGTGCGGCACTTGTGCATCACCGGCGGTTGGGCTAAGCTAGTGCGCGCCAGGAGCGCATTATGACCGAGCCGCTTGATTTCAGCCGCATCCGCCAATATCCCCTGAAGGAGCGCAAGAACCTCGTGCGCGCCGAGATGTTCGGCCAGCCACTGCTGCCGGATGGCCAGTATGTGGAGTTTCTGGACTCGCTACCGGACATCCTGCGGGCGAAGGACCTCAAAGAAGTGGTTGAACGCACGGTGGCGGCTTCGCTGGGCGGCAAGGAGATTCTGCTTGCCATCGGCGCCCATCAGATCAAGATCGGTATGACGCCGTTCATCCGGCGGCTGATGGACGAGCGGCTGGTGACGGCGGTGGCGATGAACGGCGCGGGCATCATCCACGATACGGAACTCGCGCTCATCGGGGAAACCAGCGAGGATGTGGCCGAGGCCATCCAAGACGGCAGCTTCGGGATGGCGCGGGAGACCGCGGAGTTCATCAACGAGGCAATCGTTCAGGGCGCGAGGGACGAAACCGGCCTGGGAGCGGCGGTGGGACACAAGATTGCGCAGGCGGAGCTGCCCTTCCGGCAGCACTCGCTGGCTCATTACTGCCACGAGAAAGGCGTGCCGCTCACCGTACATGTAGCCTACGGCACCGACATTATCCACATGCACCCCAGCGCGGACGGAGCGCTGACCGGCAAAGCCACCGAGATTGACTTCCGCAAGCTCGCGGCGGTGGTCGCGAAGCTGGAGGGCGGAGTCGTAATGAACGTGGGCTCGGCGGTGATACTGCCGGAGGTCTTTCTCAAGTGCCTATCCGCCGCCCGTAACCTGGGGCACACCGTCCGCAACTTTACCGCGGTGAACCTGGATATGATTCAGCACTACCGCCCGCACGAGAATGTGGTGCGCCGCCCGACCCTGCCGGAGGGCCGGGGGTACGCGTTGACGGGCAACCTGGAGATACTCTTCCCGCTGCTCACTTACTGCCTGCTGGACGCCAAGCACGCACGCGGCGGGTAGCGACGTTTCCCATGGAAGTAATCGCTGCAAGCGGTCTTACTTACGCCTCACGCCACCGCGGAAACAGCCGCCGTCCGCTCATTTTGGACGGCGTCAGCCTCGCGCTGGGCGAGCGCGAAGTGCTCGGGCTGCTGGGGCCCTCGGGCAGCGGCAAGTCCACCCTGCTGCGGATACTGTGCCGCCTGATTGAGCCGGATAGCGGCACGGTCGCTTTCCACGGGCAGGATTGGAACGCCATCAATGTACTGGAGTACCGGAAGAAGGTGTGCCTGATACCGCAGGTGCCGGTGGCGCTTCCCGGCACCGTCGCCGAGAACTTCCGCTTCGTCCACCGGATCGCGGGGCAATCCACCGTAGCACCGCCGGCGGAGGAGCTGCTGGCGCAGGTGGGGCTTCCCGCGCATTATGCCGACGAGCGCGCAGCGGAGCTGTCAGTGGGCGAGCTGCAGCGGGTGGCTCTCGCGAGGGCGCTGCTGCTTAAGCCGGAAGTGCTGCTGCTGGACGAGCCAACGTCGGCGCTGGATGTGGACAACGCGGCGCGCATCATCGCGCTGGTGGAGAGCGTCTGCGCCAGCGGCGGCTACAGCGCGGTGATGACCAGCCATGTGCCGGAGTACTTGCGCATCGCCCACCGGACGGTCAAGCTGGACGCGGGGAGGCTTTCCGATGCCGCCTGAGGGCTACATCACCGTTAGCTGGCTGCAGGTGGGGTACGCGGGGGGCTTTCTTCTAGTCGCCATCGCCATCTCGTTCTTCCTGCGGTTGGGCGTGGAAGGCGGCATCGTGCTCGGCGGCGTGCGCACCTTCTTGCAGCTTCTGTTGCTGGGATATGTGCTGGATTATGTGTTTGCCGTGCAGAATGCCTGGCTGACCTCGCTGATATTCCTGGCGATGATCATCGCCGGCGCCGCCAACGCTTACTTCATCGCCACGCCCCGGAATGCACGCACTTTTTATGTGTTCACCGGCGTGCTGAGCGGGGTATTCGTGCTGGTTGCGCTACCCATCGGCAAGTGGATAGTGGTGGCGAAACCGTGGTACCACCCGCAGTACATTATCCCCTTCGGCGGAATGCTCATCGGCAACGCCGTCACCGCCGGATTGCTGGCGCAGCGCAGCCTGCACAAATCGCTGAGGGACAACCGGCTGGTGGTGGAGACGAAACTCGCGCTGGGGGCAAGTTCGCTCAAGGCCGCCTACACCGAGCTGACCGAGGCGGTAAAGACCGCGATGCTGCCAACGGTCACATCCATGATGATGGTGGGGCTGGTGCATATCCCCGGCATCTTCGGCGGACAGGTGCTGGCGGGAGTGCCGGCGATGGAGGCGGCGAAGTACCAGACGGTGGTGATGTACATGCTGGCGGCGGGGGCGGCGCTGACCGCGATGGCGATAGTGTTTCTACGGCTGAAGGAGTTCTTTACCGCACGGCACCAGCTGCGTTATGATAAGCTCACCGGTGAATCGTAGTGAGCACTGAGCGGACAACCAGGCTGGTGATCATCCCGCTGGAGAACATCGTCTTTTTTCCCGAGACGTTTCTTGATTTGAAGGTCGCCGACCGGCGCGCCGAAGAGCTGCTGCGCCAGGCTTACGAGAACCAGGAAAACGTGGGGCTGTTTCTGGCGAAGCTGGAGGTGCTCACGCAGCTGCCCACCGGCTTTGAGAAAATCGGCACCTTCGGCCGGGTGGTGGCGTTTGACCCGAAACCGGGAAAGCCTACCGAGGTAACGCTACAGGGGCGATTCCGCGGGCGCATCCGGCAGATCATCCAGCTTGAGCCCTACCCCACGGCGGACATCACCGTGCTGACCGACCACCTGCACGTTTCGTCCACCGACGAGTTCAAGCATATTCTGGAGGATCTGATAGACCTCGTGCAGCTCTTCAAGCCGGAAGAGGACCGCCGGGGCATTGAGCTGCCCAGCCCGGAGGGCTGGCGCAAGCTGTTCGGGATGCTGGTGAACTCGGTGGCGTCGTTCCTGCCGTCAAAGCCGCACAAGAAGCAGGAGTGGTTGGTGCAGGACGACCTGGTAGCTCGTTACCGTATGGTACGGGAGGAGCTGGTGAAGATGTGGCAGTTCAACCGGCTGATGGACATTATTCCGCCGCCGCCGGAAGACGCGCATCTGAACTAGCCGCCGTTCTCCGAGCGGCTCCACTCGTTTTCCTTCACACCAGCGAGGTGATTAGCATAGCGGGCGAGTACGAATAGCAGGTCGGACAGGCGGTTGAGGTACATGAGCACCACCCCGCGCAAGGGCTCCTCTTCGTTCAGGCGCACCACGCAGCGCTCGGCGCGGCGGCAGATAGTACGCGCGAGATGAAGCAAGGCAGCTGCGCTGGTTCCTCCGGGGATGATGAAGGACTTCAGCTTGGGCAGCCGTGCGTCAACCGAGTCTATGGTGCGCTCCAAGTAGGAGATGTCTTCGCCGGCGATGCCACCGGCAACTGCGCCCTGGTACTCCGGCGCAGCGGCAATCTCCGCGCCCAGGCTGAACAGCCTCCGTTGCAGCGTTTGAAGCACGAGGGCTGTCTCTTCGTCGGAGGTGAAAGAAAGCGCCGCACCCAGCGCGGCGTTCAGCTCGTCAATGGTGCCGTAGGCTTCAACTCGCAGGTGTGCCTTGCTGACCTTGCCGCCACCGAGCAGCGAGGTCCGGCCCTCATCCCCCGCGCCGGTGTAAAGCTTCGGCACTAGCTTCCCCCGGGGCTCCCCGTGAAGTTGTAGCCGATGTAGCTGACGTCGGCCTCGTTGATGACGCCGTCAAGGTTGGGGTCAAGATACTGGTGGTAGGAAGCGTCACCCAGTTTGTCCCCAAAGCGCTGGCGAATCTTCTGGATGTCCAGGTCGTCAACGAAGCCGTCGCCGTTGGTGTCGCCCCGCAAGGAGAGCACATCGAACACCAGCATACCGAGGGCAGCCTCCTGGAAGCGGTAAGCCTTGGCGGTCAGGTAATAGGTGCCGTTGCGGAACTCCGCTGGATCCAGTGTATAGGAGAAGTCGGGCCCGAAGGCATCGGTGTAGACGGGTTGGCTGGAGCCGCCGAGGTAGAACTCTACGCGTGAAGCCTGCTGGACGCCGTCCGCCCGGATGGCCACCACGGTCGGCTCGGTCAGCGTGGAGTTCGGCGCCGGGTAAAGGAATTCAATCTGGAGGGGGTCAAGGATTCCCACGGCGAAGCTCTGGCTCCACAGCGTACCGCGCCGGACGCGCAGCGCGGAGGCATCGCGGTTGTATTCGCCGATGGGCGTGGTGAAGACAATCTCGTAATTATCCCAGGACACGATGAAGTCCAAGGGGATGGCGACGGCTGGCAGCGGGTCAACCTCGGAGGTGTCCACAACGAAAAGAGTGCCGTCGCTGCCGTCACCCAGATTCATCCCGGTCACAGAGACCTTGGCGGATGAGCCGGGTACGAGGAAGCGCGGCACCGCCTCGCCGATATAGGGGTCAACCGAGAAAGGCACGCCGTTGGTGTCCTCGGCGCTGAACACTGCGTGGATTTCGCCGGAGCTGTCAATGGCGGGAGGGACGCGCACGACAATCTCGTCGAAATCGCCGTCAACAATGGTGTAGGACACGATGAGCTCGGAGTCAAACTCCACCAGATACCCACCGGGAAACACGAGCCCGTCACCGGGGCCGGGAGTCGCGGGGAAGTTCTCGCCCCGGACGGTTACCTCTTCGTCAAAGTAGGCGTGGCCGGGAAGCACATTCTTCAAGTACGGGTTCAGTACCGTGAAGTCCTCGTCGGTCTGGGCCACGGTGCTGGAGATCACCACGCAAATCGGGCCGGTTATCGCGTCCCCGGGGACGGTGCAGACGATGTAATCCTGCGCCCACTCGTCAACCGCCGCTTCCACTGCCTGCAAGGAGTCGGTGGTGAAGGTTACGTGGTCGGTCGCTAAATCGTAGATGCCGAAGTTGGCGCCGGCCAGCGTGACCTGGTCCCCGTAGTAGCCGGACTCAGGGTCGAAGCCGGTGACGGAGTGAGTTGAGATGATAATGGAAAGCTGGTTGCTCAGGTCGCTTTCTTCGTCATATACATCGACGACTGACAGCCGGTAGTAGTAGGTCTGGCCTATGGCGGGGTAGAACTCGTCGTAGAAAATGACTGAAGCGCCGCTCGGAGGCTGGGAGATCGTGCTGCCGCCGTTCACCCGCAGCGCGGGATTCGCCGTAGTAATGGGCTGAGTGTCGCGGTAGAGATAGTAGCCGATGGCCAGCGGGTCGGTTGCGCGCGTCCAGGTCACCATCACGCCGGTGGGCAAGCCGGAAACGGACTTGCCTGAAGCGGCCTCCACGCTGAGCAGCAGGGGCGAAGCTGAGTCCCGGCTGGCAAGGCCGCCGGTGAGAAGCGAGCGGGTGTGGCCGCATGAATATAGCAGCGTAGCTACCAGCAGCGCGGCGAGCAGTCTTAGGTGAAGTCTCATTGGGTGTCTCCTGAAACCGGCTACTGATTTTAGCATAAGCGATGCCATCGTTCGCGGGATCAGCGCTGGTTGAGGCTGTTGAGGCTGGGCGGTGGAAGCGTGATGATTATGTACTCGCCCCCGCTGGTGTAGTCGCCCACCGTTATAGTGATGTTGCCGCTTTGCGCGCCCGCGGGCACCTTCACCGCCAGCTCGCTGACGCTCCAGTAAACGATGTCTCCCGGTGGCACCGTCTTGTTGTTGTAGAACTTGACGGATCCGCCGCTGGAGCTCGTGCCGAAACCGGAGCCGTAGATCGTCACCAGGTAGCCGGGGTAAGCGCGATCGCGCGAGAGGCTGTCTATATGAGGGATGGGCGTGAAGTCTATGCCGTTGCTGGTGCCCGCGGCGGTGGTGACCTTCACCGGGCCTTTGGTGATGCCCGCGGGGACTTTGACCTGAATCTCGCGGTTGCCCCAGGAGACGATATCGGGCGCGGTCACGCCGTTGAAGGTGACGGTGCTCGTGCCCTGCGAGGCGAGAAAGCCGCTGCCCAGCACGGAGATGGTGTTGCCCGCGATTTCGGCGTTGGGATTGAGCGAAGAGATGGAGGGCTTGATGGTGAAGGACTGGGAGGAGGCGGCCGAGGAGCTGCCAATGGTCACATACACCGGCCCGTTGACCGCGTCGGCAGGGACGGTGCAGATAATGGAGCCGGAGAACCACATGGAAACGCTGGCTTCAACCAGCCCGCTCACGCCGGTGAACTTGACCTTGTCGGTGGTGGGATTATAGGTGTCGCCAATGCCCAGAAAGTTGTTGCCGAACACTGAAAACGCCGCGCCCGCGGTGGCGCTAAGCGGGAAGATGCTGGAGATGGACTGGTTCCGGACAATCAGGTTGACGCTCGCGCTGGCCATGAGCGGGAACTCGTCATAGGCGCGCACTTCAAAGGTGTTGTCGCCGCCGTGCAGGTTGAGCGTGTTGAACGAGTAGGAATAAGGTGGAATCGTGTCCGTGCCCTTGAGCGTGTTGTTGACCCACAACTCGGTCTTCGTAACCTCCACATCGTCGGTGGCGGTGGCGGTGATGGTGATAGTGCCGCTCACGACATCATTGTTGTTGTGGCTGGTGATGTTTACGCTGGGCGGATTGGTGGATTTCTGCAGCCGGAAGTCGTCTATAAACCAGCCGACGGAGTTGACGGTGTTGTCGCCTTCCATCAGGAAGACAACCTGGATGGACTGGCCCAGGTAGTCGTCCAACAGGATGCTCTCCTGCGTCCAGGAGAACAGCTGGTTGTGGTACTCACCAACGATATAGTATTCGCCGTCGCCGGTGTTGACCGTGACGAATCCGCCGTCGCCCGAGTTGCCAAACTGGTGCTTATGGTAGAACTTCACGCGCACATGCTGGGCGTAGCTGAGATCAAACACCGGCGAATACAGCAGGTCGTATTCGCTGTTGCCATAGGAGCTGCCGCCGGTGTCGCCCATCTTGAACGAGTGCGTCGGGCTGTAGGCGTCGGAGGTGGTGAGATGCCAACTGGTGGAGCCGCTCTGGTCGTCGCTCCACCAGCCGGCAGTGCCTGCTTCGAAGTCGGTGAAGTAGTCCGGCTGAAGCACACTGTTGTTCACCGTCACGTTGATGCTGGCTTCTTTGCGGTTGGCCTTGTCGTCAAAGGCGACGGCCTGAAGCTTGTAGCTGGTATTGGGGAACTTGGTCGTGTCCCAGGTGATGGAAAAGGGCGAAGTGGTGTCTGTCGCCAGCAGGTAGTTGCCGGCGTAGAAGTAGACTTTCTTGATAGTCCCATCGCTGTCGCTGGCGCTGACCGAGAAAGTAACAAGTCCACTGACGGTATCGTTGTCGGCGGGGGAGGTGATGCTGATGCTCGGAGCGGTACCCAGGCTGAAGCCCAGGGCGGCAGCCGCGTCCAGGCGGCGAATCGTGGTGTTATCCCACTCGCCGTCGGGCAGGTCAACGCCGGAACCTTCCAGGATGGCGCGCACCTGGTCAACCGTGAGGCTGGGATTGGCCGCCATCAGCAGCGCGCCGACGCCGGCCACCAGCGGAGTAGCCATGCTGGTGCCGGACTCGACATAATAGTCCGAGGAACTGCGGTTGTAGGTTGAGCGGAGGGATACGCCGGGCGCGGCAATGTCCAGCCAGGGGCCGTAGTTGCTGAAGTCCGCCCGCGCGTCGTCCACGTTGGTCGCGCCAACGGCAATGACGCTCTTGTGCCCCGCGGGATACCACGGCTTGGTGAGCTCCTTGTTGCCGACTGCGGCAACCAGCAGCACGCCCTGGTCGTGGGCGTCCTCCAGCGCCTCGTTGAGGCTGTAAGAGAACCACGAGCCGGCAAAGCTCATATTAGCGATGTCTGCGCCGATTTCGGTCGCCAACGTCACCGCCTGCGCCGCCCGCGAGTAGTAGAGCTTGTTGGTGGAGTCGAAGATACGGATAGGAATGATGCTCGCCTGGTAAGCGATTCCCACCACGCCCAGGCCGTTGTCACCTACCGCTGCGGCGATGCCGGCTACGTGGGTGCCGTGCCCGGCCGCGGTCACGCCGGTGGGGTCATGGGGGATGTTGTCGTCGTCCGCCAGATCCAGCTTCTCGTTGGGCCAGTAGTCCGGCGGGTTCATCACGTTGGCGTTCAGGTCTTCATGGTCGGGGACGGAGCTTGAGGTGTTGCCGTTGTAGCGCACGCCGGTGTCCAGGATGGCAATCTTGACTCCGCTGCCGGCGGTCGTATCCCAGGCGGTCGCGGCGTTTATCTTCACCAAGCCCCAGAGGTTGGCTGGATAGTAAGGATCGTTGGGAACATACTCCAGCTCAAAACGGCCGTCGTACTCGGCGTACTCAATCTCGGATGGGTAAGCCGCCGGAAGGTCGCGCATCAGCTCGGCGGCGCGCTCAGGGCTGTCAAGCTGGTAGCAGGCCCAGTTGACGCGCCGAACGTAGGCCTCCTGGGACAGCTCCATCCCGTATTCACGGGCGAGGTAGCGGGCGAAGAGCGCGGGGCCTTCATTTTGGTACAGCACCGAGTTGGGCAGCGATTCGCCGCCCACTCCGGCGCCCACGGGCGGCTGCGCGCCTGGAGAGAACTTCAGGATGATGCGGTCGGGATAATACTCCAGCGGCGATTGCTCCAGCGCGACCTCGCGCGCGAACTCAGGCGCAACTCCGGAAGGCCCGGCGCCTTTCCGGCCGCACGCTATACCCGCCGCAAGCATCAGCAGCGCGAACGCTACTACCACCGCTATGAGCCGCGGCGCACGAATTAGCCGACTGTACATCACCGCTATAGGATTATACCTTGCAAATGCACTCGTGCATTCGCGCAGAAGCAGAAGGTTCAGGCGGCGGCTAGAGCTTCGAGGCGCGCAGAACGGTTTCGTCGTGATCAGGACCCACCGAGAGCAGACGAACGGGGACGGCAATATGCTGTTCCACGAAGTCAACGAATGCGATTAGCTCAGGCGCCAGGTCGGACTCTGTTCGCGCCTCCCGGCTGGGACCCGTCCAGCCCGCAAACTCCGCATACTCCGGCGTGTAGCCCGCCAGCTCGGCATCGGACATCTCGCTCGTGTCAATCGTCTCGCCGTTTCTCTTGTAAGCCACGACGGCTTTGACACTTTCCAGCCCGTCCAGCACGTCAATCTTGGTGAGCGCAAGCTCGGTGCAGCCGTTGATGCGCAGCGCGTACTTTAGCAGCACCAGGTCAAGCCAGCCGCAGCGGCGCGGGCGTCCGGTGGTCGTGCCGTACTCCAGCCCGTGCTCGCGCATATGCTCGCAGAAAACGCCGGTGAGCTCGCTGGGGAAGGTGCCGTTGCCCACTCGGGTGGCATACGCCTTGGAAACACCTATCACGCGGGTGATTTCCGACGGCGCGATGCCCGTCCCCAGGCAAGCGCCCGCGGAGACGGTGTGGGAGCTGGTGACAAAGGGGTAAGTGCCGTAATCAATGTCCAGTAGCGCGCCCTGGGCACCCTCGCACAGCACATTGGCGCCCCGGCCCAGAACCGAACGCACGGTCTTGACCGAGCTGACCACCAGCGGGGCGATGACCTCCGCCTGCTCCATCAAGCCGTCGTAGAGGGTATTAACACTCAACTCCTCCTTGAAGCCGTAGACACCGCGCAGAAGCGCGTTCTTGTAGGGAACGATGTCCTCCAGCCGCTGGCGCAACGTTTTCGGGTTGAGCAGGTCGCCTACCTGAATCCCGCTGCGGGAGAACTTGTCGGCGTAGCATGGGCCGATGCCCTGCTTGGTGGTGCCGATGGAGCGGCTACCCAGCAGTTTCTCATGTAGCTCGTCCTGAAGGATATGGTAGGGCATCACGAGATGAGCCCGGCTGCCGATGAGGAGGTTATTGCTCCAGAGGCCCTTCTCCTGGAGGAAGCCAATCTCGCCGATGAGCCGACCGGGGTTCACCACCATGCCGTCGGCCATCAGGCATTGGTGGTCGCGGTGCAATATAGCCGAGGGGAGGAGGTTGAACTTGTACGTCTCCCCGCCGGTCTTGACCGTGTGGCCGGCGTTGCTTCCGCCCTGGAATCTTACCGTAAGGTCAAAGTCCGCACCCAGGTAGTGCGCAAGCTTCCCCTTACCTTCGTCGCCCCACTGGGAGCCCGTGATTACTACAACCGTCATTAGCGCTCGTCCGTACTGAGATTATGAAAAGGGAATTGTAGGCGGCGGGCCTAGGGCGGGTCAACTTGGACAACTCGCCGAAGTAAGCTACAATATACGAAATACCCCCAGGCAGCTTTGGCTTACAGCCCTGGCATCCGCTCCCGTCCCAGCTCGCCGATGTGCTGTATCTCCACTCCGGTGTAGTAGTGCTGGACTATCTGCCGCCACGAGGCCCCGTGCTCGGCCATATATTTGGCGCCGTACTGGGACATCCCCACGCCGTGGCCGTAGCCGCCGCCGGCGAAACGAACCGCTGCGGCCTCGGAGACGCGCTCCAGCAGCTTCTGGGTTCCGCGCAGATACTCGGCGCGGCCCGCGCCGGACAGCACGGAGTTGCGCATCTTCATCTCTGAAGTGCCGTCAGCCGAGATAACATAGGCGCGCTTCCACTCCTCCAGGTCCACCAGGCCTTCGCCGGGCCGTCCCACCAGCTCCACGGTGAAGCTGGGGCTGCGCATCACATTCAGCCCGATTAGCTTGCGTACCTGCGCGGGAGTGAGCTGAACCTTACCGGCGTCGCCGCGGAACTCCAGGTGGCAGGTGGGATCGCGCGCGTCCGGTGGCGAGACGATGACGGATTGCAGCGCGCCGAGGCGGTGGCCGGCGGCGGTGAGTAGACCTCCAAACTCGGCGAAGGTGTAGGAGAGCTCCCAGCTGTCGTAGGGAGATTCCTCGGGGCTGGGGACGCTCACCAGATAGGGATACTCGCCGTTGCGCGTCTGGCCGCCGCAGCAGGAATGGTAGTAAGCGACGATGGGCGAGCCGTCGTAGGTGATAACCATACCCTCGGTGGCCTTGATGGCGGCGTCGGCAGCGGGGTGCTCGCGGGCCACGCCGCCGTACATCTGGTCGCCCACGGTGCCAACGACATCATAGGCGCGACCGCGGTTGGCCTGGGCGCGCTGGAGGACGTAAGTGCGGGCGGCCACTGCCTGCGCCTTCACCGCTTCGGGGTGCCACAGCGCCGGCATCTCCGCGGGCACCACGCCGCGCAAGTAGTCTTCCACATCTACCAAATTAATGAGCAGCAGGCCGCCGGCGCCGTCGCCTTGAACGCGGAAGCCGCCGCGATAGCGGTTGCCGCCGAAAGAGAGAAACCCCTTTGCGGGCTGGAGGATGAGAGAAGCGCCCTTGAAACCCGCTGCCTTCACCTCACCGCCAGATGAGCTGAGCTTGATGGGAGGCTTGGCCTCACCCAGCCTGGAGCCATCGGCGGCAAGAATAGCGATTGCTCCTTCAGCGCCGATGCTCAGCTCGCGTTGTCCGCTGCTGAGCAGGACGCGGATGATGCGCGCAGGCGCGGAAGAAAAGGGGGCAGCGGCGACCGAGGGCTGGCTATCCTGCACTTCATCGGCGGGGCCGATAGCAGCCGCGGTCAACAGGGCGAGAGCCAGCGCCAGCGGTAGAAGCCGCAGGGCGGAAGACACACACCAACGTGCCGCGAACATGCGTTTGATTCTAGCAGCACCCTGGCATTAGTGCCGAATGATATAATCGTGGCGGGTTAATTGTGCTTGACTTGGGAGGAATACTACGGTTTCGACGGCTAACGGCGGCAATTGTACTGGCTGCCGCCACGGCGTTGTTGCTCGCCGCCAGCCCCCCCTCAGATGAACCCGGCAAGTCTGCCGACAAGGACATGCCGTCCTATGTGGGCAGCAACTTCAAGACGTGCAAGAAGTGCCACACGCAACAGGTGCAGATACTCGCCCAGAGCGGGATGGCGAGCACTTATGAACGGCTAAGCTCTGAAGAGCGCACGGGGACGGGATGCGTGCCGTGCCACACCACCGGCTTTGGACGCAAGACGGGCTTCCGCTCGGTGAAGGACACGCCGGGGCTGGTGAACGTGCAATGCGAGGAGTGCCATGGGCCGGCCTCGCAGCACCTGGAAGTACCCATCACCGCCAAGGAACTGCGCAGGGACACGCAATCAATGCCGAATGAGGAGGACTGCCAGCGCTGCCATAACGAGAAGTCGCCGACCTTCGACGGGTTTGACTACACCGAAGCGCTGGCGGCGATCAAGCACTGGGACGACACCGAGCCCGCCGGGCCAGAGTAGGGATTTCCCGGGCGGGCCGGAAGGAAACTTGAGTGAGGTGGACGCGATGAAGGTAGTTAGCATAATTGTGCTGCTGGCCGTTACACTCGTGTGCGGCTGCTCCAAGCCGGATCCCCGGCTGGCGCTGTTGGAGGGCGAGGATCTCGGCCTCGGCGTCACACTGAGGACGCCGTTCAGCCAGGTGCCGGATCTCATCGCCCAGTCGCTGGGCCGCAAGATTGCGCACAACAATCTATCCAAGGACGACCGCTTCTGGAAGTACGAGGACACCTACGGGGACTACCGCTTTATTATCGGCGACATCAACCAGGACGGCGGTGTGGACTTCATCAGCATTCTGGTGGCGGAGAACAAGGGCGACCGCACCATGCTGGCCAACAACTTCGCGAAGGAGTTTCCGCAGGTGAAGACGCGCTTTGGTATCACCGTCGGCTCCGGCGTGGAGGATATGACCACCGCTTACATGCAGGGAACCGGCGTGAGGGCTGAGGTGCTGCGCATTGACGCGCCGGACTGGCACCTGCTGTTCCGCACGCGGGGTAACACTATCATCGGCTTGCGGCTGATGGACGATTTCGTGAGCACGCTGCCGCTCGCCAACCTGGAGAAGTGACGCCGGGCTGCCGCCGGCCACTCGTTGCGGGCTCCCAGTGGGAGCCGGGCTGGTCAGCCCGGCGTACCCGAAGTACCACATGCGTGTGGGCTAGTACTGCCCCAGGGCACCAAGGCCGGGCGGGGGTAGCACTAACAACAGCCACGCGCCGGCGGAATCAACTCCGTTGACCGTGACCGCCACATCGCCGCGCAGAGCGCCAGTGGGGATGTGCAACACAATCTCGGTTTCACCCCAGGAGACGATATCGCCCGGCGCAGCCATAACCGGCCCGGTGAAGGTGACGGTGCTGCCGCCCATATCATCGCCGAAGCTGGTGCCGCCGATAGCGAGTTGCTGCCCTACCCAAGTGCGGGTCGGGTTGAACGAGAGGATTTTCGCGCGCGGGGTGAATTGAAGGCCGTTGCTCTCGCCGGCGGTGACGGTTACGGTTAGGTCGGACTGGGTGACCGCGGGCGGGATAGTGATCTCTATTTCGCTGTTGCTCCAGGAGACGATGGAGCATTCCACGCCACCTATAGCGACAAGGCTGTCCTCATTCGAGGAGTTGCCGAAGCCGGTGCCTTCAACCGCGATGCCGCCTCCGACAATCTGGACATTGGGCGTGAGCGCGTCCAGATGGGGCTGCACGGTGAAATCAAAACCGGCAGTAACCTGCGCGCCGTTGATATCCACCATCACCGGCCCGGTGACAGCATCGGCGGGGACGGATGCGGTGATGGTGTCGGCCTGCCAGTCGCTCACCGACGCCTGGGTCCAGCCCGAAGCGCCGGTGAAGTAGAGCTTATCGGTGGCGGGATTGTAGGTGTCGCCGTTGCCGCCGAGGAAGTAGGTTCCCTCAATGGTCACGGCCGCGCCGGTAGTGGCGGAATCCGGGTCCGCGCCGGTGATAGTGTGGTTTTCAACACTGGCGGTTATCTGCTCCTCGTACCATACGGACGTGTCATCCTCTGCATAGACCTTGAGCGTATGCTCTCCTCCGTGGTAGTCGGTGGTGTCCCAGGAATACTCGTACGGTTCGCTAGTAAAGTCGGCGACCATCTCGCCGTCAATGTACATTTCTACAAGATCGACGCCCGTGTTATCGGATACGTCCGCGGTGAAATCGGCCGTTCCCGAAACTGTAGCGTCATCTGACGGAGCCGTGATGGTTATGGACGGCGGCTTCAGGAAGCGCTGCCGAACATCTTCGTTGTAAGAACCCACCATCTTGCAGCAGTACACGCCAGCGTCTTCATTCAGGAAAGTGTCGTAGCCTATCCAGAGGTAACCGTTATCGCCCCAACTGGCGCTCCAGCTGTTGCGCACTTTGAACGCTTCTTTGGAATCGTCATAGCCGACGACGCACATCGCGTGCCCGCCAATACTGGGCCCGGTGTAGTTCCATACTTCGCCAGCCTCATAGCCGAAAATCGCACTATCTACGTCTGTGCGCATCACGAGGACGCGCCCTTCGTTGGCGAGCACTTCTTTGATGGGAGTTATCTCACCCTCCTCCCAGTACCCGAAGACGAAAGACCAGCTGTCTATCTGCAGAAGCTCCGCGTCGTCGTATGCGTCGTCGCTGGTGCAATCACTCGTGCACACATTAACGTACGGGCAGTTCTCTTCGCTAGAGGTGCCGTCAGTCTCTAAGAATTCCACCAACATCCAAGTGGTTCGTCCCGCATATGGTCCGCAGTCGGTGCCGGTTTTGCGGTATAACCACTTAGGGCTGGATAGATTGAAATCACTGTCGAAATCCCAGCCGTAGTATGTGTAGATGCTCCCCAGCTCGTAGTCATACGCGCCGGGGCCCACAGCGAATGCGGTGCAGGAGCCAATGCTCCCCTGGTCTCTCACCGGTGAGCAGCCGCTCGAAAGGTCAACAGACGACGGCAAGTCCGAAACCTGGCGCCGCGCTTCCCCTTCCGGCGAAGAAGCCCAGCGTTCCTTATCAAGCCGGGAAATATCACTCTCGGACCATTCATCGCCCAGCGCGCGGGTTTCATGTTTGCCCAAAGCCAGCTGTTCGAGCGTGACCTCGACAGCATCAACCGCCACAACCACCACCAACACATCGCCGTTAGCCGTGGTGTAAGGCTCATATGACTGAAGCGTCAGCACATCGTCGCGCGGCCCCTGGTACCAATCCCAGGAGTCACTGGAGACGTTGCCGAAACCGACCTGGAACTCAGGCCTGTCAACGCCTCATCCACTGGGCGGAAGCCCCCAGTCAAACCCCATCGTTTGGCTTCCGTCGTAATCCGCAAGAGAAAAGCGGTAAGCAGCGAACGAGTACTCGCAGGAAAACGCAGACTTGCCGCCGCCAGGTCCAGCGTTGAAAACAAGACTATCGCCATCTCGCGCAATCCGGTTGGACGGCAGGGCGTCCTCGTAGGAAGATGCCGCCCGTAAGACCATTTCTCCACTGCTCGAACTCCTCCGGACATCAGGAAGAAGGGCAAGAGCCTCCAAGGGTGAGGGCAAAGGCAGTGCCGGTCCGGACCCGAGCGGTTCCTGCGGCCGCATCGTGACTTTCACCAAATGGCCGAATCCCTGCCCCCGGGCTTGCACCTCCGGCTGCCCCGGATTCGCGGCACCCGTGACGCCGGTATTCACCAGAGTGGGTGCAGGCTTACCGTGCCCCCCGCAGCCGACAAGCCCTAAAGCGCCAACGACCAACAGCACCTTCAGGGCCGTAAGTGCGCTAATCCCTCTGCGCCGGTTATTTTCAGGCCTGTGTGAATGAATCATGAGATGCCGCTTATCCTGGCGAATGTGATTGTACTCCGCAATGCCACAATACTCAAAGCTCCCAGTGCCCAGTGAGAAACCGCCGTCGAGCTTAGTGCCCTAGTACTGCTGCACTCCGCCCAGGTTTGGCGGGGGTAGCACTAACAACAGCCACGCGCCGGCGGAATCAACTCCGTTGACCGTGACCGCCACATCGCCGCGCAGAGCGCCAGTGGGGATGTGCAACACAATCTCGGTTTCACCCCAGGAGACGATATCGCCCGGCGCAGCCATAACCGGCCCGGTGAAGGTGACGGTGCTGCCGCCCATATCATCGCCGAAGCTGGTGCCGCCGATAGCGAGTTGCTGCCCTACCCAAGTGCGGGTCGGGTTGAACGAGAGGATTTTCGCGCGCGGGGTGAATTGAAGGCCGTTGCTCTCGCCGGCGGTGACGGTTACGGTTAGGTCGGACTGGGTGACCGCGGGCGGGATAGTGATCTCTATTTCGCTGTTGCTCCAGGAGACGATGGAGCATTCCACGCCACCTATAGCGACAAGGCTGTCCTCATTCGAGGAGTTGCCGAAGCCGGTGCCTTCAACCGCGATGCCGCCTCCGACAATCTGGACATTGGGCGTGAGCGCGTCCAGATGGGGCTGCACGGTGAAATCAAAACCGGCAGTAACCTGCGCGCCGTTGATATCCACCATCACCGGCCCGGTGACAGCATCGGCGGGGACGGATGCGGTGATGGTGTCGGCCTGCCAGTCGCTCACCGACGCCTGGGTCCAGCCCGAAGCGCCGGTGAAGTAGAGCTTATCGGTGGCGGGATTGTAGGTGTCGCCGTTGCCGCCGAGGAAGTAGGTTCCCTCAATGGTGACAGTTGTGCCGGTGACGCCAGTGTCAAGGTCAATGCCGGTGATGGTGTGGTTCTTCACGTACGCCGCGATGCTCTCGCTATTGCTGGTAGGCCATTCGTCTTCGGTGTAGACCGTGAGCTCGTGGTAGCCGCCGTGGTAATCCGTGGTGGTCCAGGAGCACTCGTAAGGGCCGTCGTCGGTGAAGCTATCCTGGAGCGCGCCGTCTATGTACAGCTCCACCAGCGTGACATCCACATCGTCGGTCACATCGGCGGTGAAGCCGGTGACACCGCTCACTGCCGCGCCGTCATCGGGCGCGGTGATATCAATTACGCAAGGCGGAGTCTTCTTTTCAATGGCGAAGTCGTCAATCCACCAGCCGGCACCGGTGCCATATCCAGCGTCGGACTCAAACAGGAATACAACCTGAATGATGTCTCCTATATAACTGTTGAGGCTGTAAGTCTCCTGCGTCCAGGATGAGAGCGTGCCAGGGCCGAAGCTGCCGTCCTCCAAGAATATGAAATCGTGGCTGCCGTCATTCACCATCACATAGCCATAATCATAGTTCCTTGGATCGGCGTCAGATACATCGTAATGATGTTTGAATTTCAGGCGTACAGCTTCCAGGCCGCTGAGGTCAAACACCGGCGAATACAGCCGGTCAAACTCGTAGTTGCCGTAGTTGGCGCCGCCGTCGCCGCCCTGGTGGTAGCTGTGCGTTCCGCTGGCGCCGTCGTCGTCCACGAGCTGCCAGTGGCCGGAGCCGTCCTCATCGGTGTCCCACCAGCCGTCGTCGCCGCTCTCAAAGTCAATGAAGTAGTTGGGCGTCTCGCAGGCGTTGTCCACGGTGACGGTGATGGTATCCACGCCGGTCATGTGCTGGTTGTCCAGCGCGACCGCCTTCAGCTTATGGTCGCCGTTGACGTACCTGGTGCTGTCCCAGTCGTAGGAGTATGGCGCGCTGGCGTCGGTCTCCATCAGGTTGTCGTCCACCAGGAAGAAGACCTTGAGGATGCTGCCGTCGCTGTCGCTGGCGTCGGCGGTGAGGCCGACGGTGCCGCTCACCGTGTCCGAATCGTCGGGCGCAGTGATGGAGGCGGTGGGCGGCTCGCCGAAGTCGTCATTGACCACGAAGTCCAGGGCTGCGCCGATGTCCAAGCGCTTGATGTCCGGGTTGACCCACTGCGAATCGCTCAGGTCGGCGCCGGTGCTCTCCAGCGCCGCGCGCAGCTCGTCCACCGTGAGCGTGGGATCGTAGCTGAGCAGCAGCGCGGCCGCGCCGGCCACATGGGGCGTGGCCATGCTGGTGCCGTTCCAGTGAGGGGGCGACGTATACGCTGTTGGGCTTGAATGAAGAGTTGATTTGACGCCTACGCCCGGGGCAGCGATATCCACCCATTGGCCATAGTTGCTGAATCCCGCTTTGTTATCTGATGCGTCCGCTGTCGCGCCGACTGCGCAGCATACTTCATAGTAGCCGGGGTAGTAGGGCTTGTCCGTGTTGGAGTTGGCCGCGGCGACGGCGAGGAAGATGCCGCTGGCGTAGGCGTCTTCGCAGGCCTCCTTGGTCGCCAGGTTGGGGAATGTGCCAGCCAAGCTCATGCTGATAACGTCGGAGTCTATTTCGGTAGCCAGCGTTACCGCAATGGCCACCCAACTGTCGGGGCAGCTTCCGGTGCCGAACACCCTTATCATCACCATGGAAATGTCGTGGCAGACGCCCACGACGCCCTTGGAGTTGTCGCCCACCGCGCCGATGGTGCCGGAGACGTGGGAGCCGTGGCCGTGGGCGTCCTCGGGCACGTTGTCGTTGTCGTAGATATCAAAGATTTCGTCCGGCCAGTAGTCGGGCGGATGCAGGTAGTTGTCCGCCAGGTCTTCGTGGTCGGGGTGGCCGTCCACCGAATCGGCGGAGTAGCGCACGCCGGTGTCAACAATGCAGACCAGAACGCCGTCGTCGCCGCGCTCGGTGTCCCAGGCGTCGGCGGCGTTTATCTTCTCCATGCCCCAGAGGTTGCCGCCGGTGTAATCCGGGTCGTTGGGGATGTATTGCAGGTAGCGCACGCCGTCGTACTCGATGTACTCAATGGAGCCGGCGTAGTCGGACTGGATGCGCTCCATCACGTCTTTGGCGCAGGCGCCGTCCGGCGTCTGGTAGCCCGCGAAGTTGACCTCGCGCACGTAGGCTTCCTTACCCAGTTGTAGGCCGTAGCGGTCGCGGATCTCGCGAGCCAAGGCGGCGAGCTCGGGGTGCTGGTAGAGCCGGGAGCGGGGATTGTAGTCAATGTCACCTGCAGAGGTGCGCGCGGCCTTCGCGCCGTCTTTGAAGCCGACCACGAAGCGGTCGGGGTAGAAATCCTCGCCGGGGGTGAAGCCGTCCGCGCCAAAGCCGTAGCCCTCGGCGGAGGAGACCTGCGCGGGAATGCCCGCGGCCTCCGGCAGGGGCGTAAGCGCCGAGTTGTGGCGGCCGGACTTACCGCAAGCGGCCGCGAGCAGCAGGATGGCAATTAGCGCTATCAGCGTGCGCCGGTAATTCATACGCGTGTTCACCATCGGACGTTAGTGGCCGGAATGCCGGCTGGGGATATTATACCGGGCGAAGCGGCTGTTGGGGGGATTGTAGGGGCACGGCGGACGCCGTGCCCGTGGTGCTGGAGCCAGACTGCTGCCCGTCAGCCAACAGAGCCGCGGCTTAACATCCACCTGCCGCGTCAGGCAACGCAGCCATGGTTGTAGCAACGTCGATGCAACCTGTGTGTAGGGAGCAGATGTAGTGCGGTAACTCCTCGTCCGCCTTCGCGGGTTAGTGCTATGGTGGCGGTTGAACGGGCACGGCGTCCGCCGTGCCCCTACGGTACAATCCTGCCAAAAGCCTACAGCCAGGCGAGGAAGATGAAGGCCATGAGGGCGACGGCGAAGGTCATGATGAGCGAGATGACGACGGTGGACTTGATGACCTTGCCCTCCAGTCCGATGCGGTCAATCACCGCGGCGGCGTTTTGCAGCTTGGCCGGGCTGATGACCGACGCGAGCCCGCCGCCGATGCCGGACACCGCGGCGATGAGCAGCGCGATGGCGAGCGCCTGGCCGCCGGTGGCGTGGGGATAGACCAAGCCGACGGTGTCGAAGTGCAGCTTGGAAAGCATCACGATGCTGGAGGTCTCGCTGCCGCTGATGAAGCCGCCGAGCAGCCCCAGGTAGGCCGCCACGCCGGCGTAAAGCCCCTGGAAGGCGTGGGCGGAGGCGTTGGCCACGGTGTAGACCATGTTGTTGCCGCTGCCGGCGGTGGCCTGCCAGGTTTTCACGCCGCCCGCGAGCACTGCAGCCTTGCCGGAGTAATTGAGCACATAGGCGATGGCAAAGAACACCGCCGCGGCGAAGGCCGGGCGGGGGACGCGGCGCCCGGTCTTGGCGAAGGCGGCGCGAAGCTGCACCTGCTTCATGCGGTAGAAGGGGATGGCGATGATGGTGGCGATGAGCACCCAGGTGTAGGCCTGCCAGAGCACGCGCAGCGCCTGCGGGCGCTCGCCGGGGATGACGGTTACGGGCATTGAGAACTTGCTGAAAAGCACATCGTAGAGGCCGAGGGGGCGGTAGTTGGTGAAGATGCTGAAAGCGACCAGCAGAATCCACGGCAGCACCGCGAGCATCAGGCCCATGGAGCGCTCGGAGGTGCGGTCGGCGTCGGTGAGGGCGCTGCGGTCAATCAACGGGCGGCGGCCGAGCTTGATGTACAGGAGCATTACGAGGACTACGCCGATACCGGCCACCACGCCGGTGAGCGTGGGCAGGCCCGCGGCGTTCATGCCGATGGCGATGAAGCCGGCGGACAGGCCGGTCACCAGCGCGACCCAAAAGCCGCGGCGGACTTCCTTCCAGCCGCCGACGAGCCAGAGCATGGACAGCGCGATGAGGGTGGTGACTACGGGCATGAACTGCGCGAAGTACAGGCCGACCTGCGCGGGGGTGAAAGTCTGGCCGCTGATGGCGCTCACCACGTCGGCGAACACCACCACCGGCACACCCAGCAGCGCGTAGGTGCAGAGCGCGTCGTAGCCGATCGCGGGCAGCGCCACCGCGACGAAGGCGGAGTAGCCGAGGCTGAGCATTATCGGCGGCAGGATGGACACGGGGGTGGCGCCCAGGGCGGCGAGCAGCGTGCCCACGCCGACGTTGATGAGCATTATCTGCACGGCGCGGTTTTCGCTGGCGAGCGTCTTCATAAACGCCACCAGGCGGCGGATGGCGCCCGCCTCCTCCATCACGTTTATCTGGAAGATGGAGGTGACGACCATCAGGCTGATGGGAAAGCTCGCAACGATGCCCGCAAGGGAGGCGATGAGGATGACTTCCCAGGAGGTATGGAAGAAGTACGCGGCGATGAGCGCGGTGTAAATCCAGCCGAGCAGGCCGGCGACATCGGCGGTGCGGCGGCCCACCGTCATCAGCAGAAAGATAACAATCACGGGCGAGACAGCAAGCAGGACGTCCATATCACCCCCAATAGCGCGTGGATTGGGCCGGTAGCCGCATTAGTTTAGCGGCAGGCCGCCAGTGTGTCCAGCGTGGAAGCGCGCGGGAAGCCACGATAGCCAGGCTAAAGCCCGGCGTACGTGGTTGATGGTGTGGGACGTTGTGCTAGTATGTGGGCGCAACCGCGGAACCCGCCTTCAGCGGAGAGGCGAAATGGAAAAGAAGAACATTCTGGTCGTGGAGGACGACGACGACATCCGCGAGCTGCTGCGCCATACTCTGGCGAAAGAAAGGTACAGCGTGCTGGAAGCAGCCACCGGACGGGAAGCGCTGGCGGAAGCCAAGGCCAAACACCCCGACGCGGTGATACTGGACCTCATGCTCCCCGACATAGACGGGCTGGAGGTCTGCCGGCGGCTGAAGGGCGACCCCGACCTGAAGCACATTCCCATTCTTATGCTCACGGCCAAGTCGGAGGATACCGACATCGTAGTGGGGCTGGAGCTGGGCGCGGAAGACTACATCACCAAGCCGTTCAGCCCGCGGGTGCTTGTGGCGCGGCTCAAAAACGTGCTGCGCCGCCGGACGGCCGCTGCCGACGAGGCGGGAGAGGAAATCGTAGTGGACCAGCTGGCCATCCGGCCGGGCAAGCACGAAGTCACACTGGCGGGAGCGGTGCTGGAGCTGACTCCGACAGAGTTTGAGGTGCTGAGGTTCCTGGCCGGCAGGCGGGGCTGGGTGTTCACCCGTTACCAGATCGTGGAAGCGGTGCGCGGCGACGAGTATGTGGTGACCGACCGCGCGGTGGATGTGCAAATCGCGGGGCTTCGCAAGAAGCTGGGGGAGTACGGGCAATACATTGAGACGGTGCGGGGAGTGGGTTACCGCTTCAAGGAATAGGCAGTGAAGAGGCGCAGGCTCATCTGGCTGCTCTTTCCCTCCTACCTAGTTATCACGGTTGCGGCCATCGCGGGCGTCAGCTGGTATTCCACCGCGCTGCTGCACCGGTTCATCGTGGAGGAGACCACGCAGGAGCTGAACACGCGCGCGGCCATACTGCAGGACGATTTCACTGCGTGGGTGCGGGCGGGGGATACCGCACGGATTGAGCAGGAGTGCAAGTCCATCGGACTGATGGCAGCTACGCGGATCACGGTGATACTGCCGGACGGGACGGTGGCCGGGGACACAGATGAAGACCCGGCGCAAATGGAGAACCACAGCACTCGCCCGGAGATACGCAGCGCGATGGAGGGAGTGGCGGGCAAGTCCATCCGCTACAGCACGACAGTGCGGAAGCGGATGCTGTATCTGGCGGTGCCGCTGCGGGAGAACAGCAAGACCATCGGCGTCCTGCGGGTGTCGCTGCCGCTCACAGCGATGAGCCAGGCTGCGGGCGCCTACCAGCACGCCATCATCGTGGCCGGCCTAGTGGCAGCGCTGGCGGCGGCGCTGGTGAGTGCCGTTGTTTCGCGGCGAATCAGCCGCCCGCTAGAGGACATGAAGGAGGGAGCGCAACGTTTCGCCCGCGGCGAGCTGCGCCACCTCGTGCGCGAAGAAGGGTCAGAGGAAAGCGCACTGCTGGCGCGCGCGCTGAACGAGATGGCGGGTAAGCTGGGCCTGATGCTGGAGCGGGTGACGGCGCAGCGCAACCAGCTTGACGCGGTGCTCTCCAGCATGAGCGAGGGCGTCATCGCGCTGGGGCCGGACGGGCGGATACTGCTGATGAACCGGAGCGCAGGGGATCTCGTGGGGACTTCGCCGGAGGATGCGGGCGGGAAGATGGTATACGAGGTGACGGATGCGCCAATACTGTTGTCGCTGCTGGAAGAGGCCAAGACAAGGGGGGCGCCGGTGGAAGCCGAAGTGGCACTGAGGATAGGCGGGGAGCGAGTGGTTAAGGCAGTGGCTAAAACCATGCGGAGCGCAGAAGGCGACCTGCTGGGCATCATCGCGGTGCTGCGGGACATCACGAAGGAGACGAAGCTGGAGCGGGTGCGCCGGGACTTTGTGGCAAATGTCTCTCATGAGCTGCGCACGCCCATTACCGCGATCAAGGGCTTCGCCGAGTCGCTGCTGGACGGGGCGATGGAGGACACCGAGGAGGCGGTGCGTTTCCTGCGCACCATCGTGCGGCACGCCGACCGGCTGAACAGCATTATTGAAGATCTGCTCACGCTATCGCGCATTGAACAAGAAGCGGACCAGTTGCAGGTAGGATTGACCATCGGGCGGGTGAGGCCGGTACTGGAAGCGGCGGCGGAGAGCCTGGCGCCGCTGGCGGCGGAAGTTATGGCGGAGGTGGAGCTTGAGTGCGATGAGGGCTTGCTGGCGATGACTAATGCATCGCTGCTGCAGCAGGCGGTGACGAACCTGGTGGACAACGCGCTAAAGTACGGGGGCGAGGGAGTGAAGGTGAGAGTGTCGGCGCGAAGGACGAATGGAGAGGTGGCGATTGCGGTGAAAGACAGCGGGCCGGGGATTGCGCCGGAGCAACTGGAACGCATTTTTGAGCGGTTCTACCGCGTAGACCGCACGGTGAGCCGCAAGTTCGGCGGCACCGGACTGGGGCTGGCGATAGTCAAGCATGTGGCGCTGGTCCACAGCGGCAGAATGGAAGCCGCAAGCGGGCTTGGCAAGGGCAGCGTGTTCACGCTGTTCTTGCGCGCGGAATAGGCTCACGGCGGCGGTTCACTGAGCCCAAACCGCTAACCAAATCCTAACAATGCGCTAAGCCGGCGCTAACCCTGCGCGGATAGCATTCCTTGCTTGAGAGCGAAATCCAGACGCAAATGCTCTCGGTAAAAGGAGGTTACATGAAGAGGGTTCTGCTGTTTGCACTAATAGCGCTGTGGGCGCTGTCGTCCGCGGCCCTGGCGGAAGAAAGTACTTCGGAGAGCGACGGCACTGAGGCTTCTGAGACTGCCGTGGTTGAAGAAACCGTGCTGGCCGAGGATATTGAATACGGCGGATACACCGTTGAAGAGCTTGTGCGCATCATCCAGGAGCAGGCGGGGCATATTGAGGACCTGACCGCCCGCGTGGGCGCCCTGGAAGGGAACGTGGCGCAGGTGAGCGAGAAGGCGGAGAAGGCCGGCGAGCTTCCCTCGTGGGTGCCCAAGGTCAAGATCAGCGGCGATCTGCGCTACCGCTTTGAACACATCAGCGAAGCCGGCAAGAAGAGCCGCCAGCGCGACCGCATCCGTGCGCGCCTGGGAATGAGCGGCAAGGTGAACGACCAGGTGGACTTTAAGGTGCGGCTGGCCAGCGGTTCGGACGATCCGGTGTCAACCAACCAGACGCTGGACGGGGCATTCTCCAGCAAGGACATCTGGTTTGACCAGGCGTTTTTTGACTGGCACCCGAACGAGAACGTGAACATCTACGGCGGAAAGATGTCTAACCCCTTTTTTGCAGCCGGCGGCAACCAGCTGCTGTGGGACGGCGACCTTACGCCCGAGGGCCTGGCGCTTTCGTTCCACGGCAGCGGCGAGAACCAGCCGTTCTTCAATGTGGCGCACTTCTGGGCCGATGAGCGCGGCGGCGGCAGCGACGCCCGGATGCTCGGCTTGCAGGGCGGAGTGAAGTTCGGGGGCAAGAGCACGACTGCGACCGTCGGGCTTGGCTACTACAACTTCACCAGCCTTAAGGGGGAATCCCCGCTGTTTGACGCCACCGACAGCTTCGGCAACTCGGTGACAACCGACCCGAACACCGGCGACATCTTCTACGCCAACGGCTTCAAAGAGCTGGAGGCCTTCGCGCAGGTGGACTGGCAAGCCGGTAACACGCCGGTTTCGCTTTACGGCAACTGGGTCACCAACACCGACGCCGGCGCCGACGACACCGGCTGGCTGGTGGGCTTCGACCTCGGCAGCACGAAGGAGCCCGGCAACTGGAAGTTCGGCTACAACTACCGGCGAGTGGAAGCCGACGCGGTGCTGGGCGCATGGTGTGATTCGGACTTTGCCGGGGGCGGCACTGACGGCAAGGGCCACATTTTCAGCATCTCCACCTTGCTCGCCAAGAACGCCACCTTCGGTGTCACCTACCTGGTGAACGACGCCGGGCTGGTGAACGGCAAGGATTACAAGCGCCTGCAAGTGGACTTCGGCTTCAAGTTCTAGCGGAAGCACTCAGGCGCAAGGCAACGCATGATACATTTGGAGGATTCACTAATGAGGAATTGGATATACATTGTCGTCGCGATACTCGTGGCGGCTCTGGCCGCCGCATGCTCTACGCCTGCCACCGAGCAGGGTAACGCCGGGAAGCAGGGCGCGGGCGTGAAGGAGCCGGCAGCCGTGCAGACGCTCATCAGGATTGACGGCTCCAGCACGGTCTACCCCATTACCGAGGCGGTGGCCGAGGAGTTCGGCAAGGTCAACCGGACGGTGAAAGTCGTGGTCGGCATCTCCGGCACCGGCGGCGGCTTCAAGAAGTTCTGCCGCCGGGAGACCGACATCTCCGACGCCTCGCGGCCGATCAAGGACGCGGAGCTGGAGCTGGCGCGGGAGAACGGCGTGGAGTTTGTGGAGCTGCCGGTCGCTTACGACGGCATCGCGGTGGTGGTGAACAAGGACAACACGTGGTGCAAGGACCTGACGGTGGAGGAGCTGAAGAAGCTGTGGGCGCCGGAGTCGAAGGGCGTAGTGATGAAGTGGAGCCAGATTCGGAAAGGCTGGCCGGACGAGGCCATCCGCCTGTTCGGCCCCGGCGTGGATTCGGGCACGTTTGACTACTTCACCGAAGTCATCTGCGGTGAGAGCGGCAGCAGCCGCCCGGACTTCACCGCAAGCGAGGACGACAACGTTTTGGTGCAGGGCGTGGCGCGCGACCAGTATGCGCTGGGCTACTTTGGCCTGGCCTACTACGAGGAGAACATGGATCTGCTGGACATCGTGGCGATTGACGGCGGCACCGGGCCGGTCACGCCATCGCTGGAGACCGTACGAAGTGGCGAGTATGCGCCGCTGTCGCGCCCGCTGTTCATCTATGTGCGCGCCGACGCACTGGAGCGCCCGGAGGTGTTGGGCTTCGTGGATTTCTACCTGAAAAACGTAAGAGCGCTGGCGCAGGAAGTGGGATACGTTCCGCTGCCGGACGAGGCCTATGCGCTGGCGGAGCAGCGCTTGAAGAACGGGACCGCCGGCACGGTCTTCGGCGACCCCGCCAACAAGGGCAAGGGCGTGCTTGAGGTGCTGGGAGGCTAACGGCTTGTCCTACGTTCAGCGCTACGGACGGCGGAAAGTGCGCATGAAGCTGGGCGAGCGCGCGGTGCAGGGCTTCCTGGCTTTCTGTGGCGCGCTTTCCATCTTTACCACCATCGGCATCGTGGCGGTGCTGCTATTCGAATCGCTGCAGTTCTTCCGCCACGTACCGGTGTGGCAGTTCCTCACCGACCGCGAGTGGTCGCCGCTGTTCCTGGAGAAGCATTTCGGGATTGCGCCGCTGCTGCTGGGAACGCTGTTGACCACACTGATTGCGGTGGTGGTGGCGCTGCCGCTGGGGCTGTTGAGCGCGATCTTCCTAGCGGAGTACGCCTCGCCGCGGGTGCGCGGCGTGGTGAAGCCGGTGATGGAGATACTGGCAGGTGTGCCCACCGTGGTCTACGGCTACTTCGCGCTGCTCTTCGTCACGCCGGTGCTGCAGAAAATCGTGCCGGGATTGCAGGGCTTCAACGCGCTCAGCCCGGGAATCGTGATGGGCATCATGATCCTGCCGATGGTGGCATCCCTCAGCGAAGACGCGATTTATGCTGTGCCGCAGAGCCTGCGGGACGCGGCCTACGCGCTGGGCTCCTCCAAGTTCCAGGTGGCGCTGAAGGTGATGATTCCCGCGGCGTTTTCCGGCATCACCGCGTCGGTGATACTCGCGGTCTCCCGCGCCATCGGCGAGACGATGATCGTCGCCATCGCCGCGGGTCAGCAGCCGGTGCTCACGGCGAATCCGCTGGTGCCAGTGGAGACGATGACGGCGTATATAGTGCAGGTGAGCCTGGGCGACACTCCCTACGGCACGCTGGAATACCAGACCATCTTCGTCGTGGGGCTGAGCCTGTTTGCGCTCACCTTCATACTGAACCTTGTCAGCCACCGGCTGAAACGCAAGTTCTACGAGAGGTACGCATGAGAATCCCTGACGCCGCACTCGGAAGACTCATTGCCAGCCAGCACCGGCGCGAGCGCTGGTTCCGGGTGCTGGCAGCCTCGGCGGTGGTCTTCGCGCTGCTAGTGCTGGTGGTGTTTCTGGCGGATGTGTTCGCCGATGGAGTGCCTCGGCTCAACTGGCAGTTTCTCACCAGCTTCCCTTCGCGCAAGCCGGAGCAGGCGGGGATACTCGCCGCGCTGGCGGGCAGCGTGTATCTGGTCATCCTCACCGCGGCGCTGGCGGTGCCGCTGGGCATCGGCGCGGCGGTCTACCTGGAGGAGTATGCGCGGGACAACTTCTTCACCCGGTTGATTGAGGTCAACATCGCGAACCTCGCGGGGGTGCCGTCCATCATCTACGGAATACTGGGGCTGGAGCTCTTCGTGCGCTTCATGGTGCTGGAGCGCAGCCTCATCGCCGGCGCGCTGACGATGGCGCTGCTCATCCTGCCGATTGTGATCCTGGCCTCGCGGGAGGCGCTGCGAGCGGTGCCCAAGTCGCTACGCGAGGCCTCCTACGCACTGGGCGCCACCCGCTGGCAGACCACCCGGCACCACGTGCTGCCGCTGGCGCTGCCGGGGATGCTCACCGGTATCATCCTGGCGCTTTCCCGCGCCATCGGCGAGACGGCGCCACTCATCATGCTGGGCGCACTGACCTATGTGGCGTTCCTGCCCACCGGACTAAAGTCGCCGTTCACCGCGCTGCCCATCCAGATATTCAACTGGGTCTCGCGGCCGCAGGCGGAGTTCGCCATCAATGCGGCGGCGGGCATCGTGGTGCTGCTCATCATCCTGCTTTCAATGAATGCGATTGCCATATGGCTGCGAAACAAGTATCAGAGGAAATACCAGTGGTAACCATTGCTCCGGCGGCAGCGCCGCGGCCCAAACTGCAAGTGCAGGCGGCACCGGTGGAGCCGGTCATCCGCGTGGAGGCGCTCAGCGCATGGTATGGCAGCCACCAGGTACTAGAGAGCGTGTCATTTGACATCGCACCCAACCACATCACGGCTATCATCGGGCCGAGCGGCTGCGGCAAAAGCACGCTTATCCGCTGCTTCAACCGGATGAATGACTTCGTGCCCGCCTTCCGGCACACCGGCGGGATTTCCTTCCGGGGCGGCGACATCCACGACAAGAGCGTGGATCCGATGGAGATACGCCTCCGCATCGGGATGGTTTTCCAGAAGCCCAACCCCTTCCCCAAGTCCATCTACGAAAATGTGGCGTACGGCCCGCGGCTGCTGGGCGTGCGCAGACGGGGAGAGCTGGACGCGATTGTGGAGGACAACCTCAGGAAGGCGTTCCTGTGGGACGAAGTCAAAGGCGAGATGAACAAGAGCGCGCTGGAGCTTTCCGGCGGGCAGCAGCAGCGGCTGTGCATCGCCCGGGCGCTGGCGGTGGAGCCGGAGGTGCTGCTGCTGGACGAGCCCTGCTCGGCGATTGACCCCATCGGTACGGCCAAGATTGAGGAATTGCTGCGCGAGATCAAAGCCCGGTACACTATCGTAATGGTGACCCACAACATGCAGCAAGCCGCGCGGGTGTCGGACTTCACCGCGTTCCTCTACGAAGGCGTGCTGATTGAGTTCGGCGAGACCGCCAAGCTGTTTGAGAAACCCGAACACAAACGCACCGAAGATTACATTACCGGCCGCTTCGGCTAGGAGAGGTGAATTATGTCAGTGCAATTCCTGCGGGAAATGGAAGATATCAAGGAGAAAGTGCTGACCATGAGCGCGGAAGTCGGCGAGCTGGTGCACCTTGCGGTAAAAGCAGTCGCCGAGCGCGATGTCAGGCTGGCTGACCGCGTGGTGCAAAGCGACGAGATGATTGACCAGATGGACGTGGACATCGAGGAAGACTGCCTGAAGGTGCTGGCGCTCCACCAGCCGGTGGCTCGGGACCTGCGATTCTTGATCTCCGTCTTAAAAATCATCAGTGATCTAGAGCGTGTCGGAGACTTCGCTACGAGCATCGCCAAGAAGGCGGAGCGGCTGCGGGATTACCAGCCCACCCGTGCGGTGTTTGATTTTGTGGGAATGGCGGCGCATGCAGAGTTGATGCTCAAGCGGGTGACCCAGGCGCTGATTCACCTGGACGCGAAGGCGGCGTGGGAGGTTTGCCTGGTGGACGACGAGCTGGACGCGGAGAAGCGCGACGCCTACGACCGCATCATGGCGCGGCACCGGGAGCATCCCGATGAAGTTTCGGAACTGCTGGACCTGCTGGCGATTGCGCGGCATCTGGAGCGCATCGGCGACCACTGCACCAACATCGCCGAGACCGTCATCTATCTCACCGAGGGCGAGATTGTGCGGCACAAGACGGACGAAGCGGCTGGGGAAATACGCGAGCGAGACGCGAACAGCCCAGACCGCTGAACCGCACACGTATTCAGCGGCCTGGGCCGAATGCGCGACGCTATCGCTCCTTTGAGCGCGGCGTCAGAACTGCTCCACGTCGTCCAAGTTGGGCGGCGCCAGGACGATGAGGATGGGATCGTCGGAGACGCTGTCGTCGCCGTCCACCTCAACGGTGATGGTTCCGGTACCGGCGCCCGCAGGTATCTCCACCACAATCTCGTTGGAACCCCACGTGACGTAGGTCGTGACTTCCACGCCGTCGTAGAAGTAGACCTTGTTGGAGCCCTGCGAGGGGCCGAAGCCCGTCCCGCTGATGGTGACCTCCTGGCCGACCCAGCTGCGGGTGGGCGAGAAGCCCGACACCTGCGGCGACACGTCAAAGAACACGCCGTTGCTGGCGTTTCCGCCGGCGGTCACGACTACGTTGCCGCTCTCGGTTTCAGGCACGGTGACGGTGATGCTCAGATTGCCCCAGTTGGAAACGGAGCAAGTATCTCCGCTGAGAGTTACCGTGCTCGCTCCCTGAGTGGTGCCGAAGCCGGTGCCAATCACGTCAAAGCTGTCGCCGACCACGCCGCCGTCGGGATCCAGCGAATCGATGTGCGGCAGCACGGTGAAGCTCACGCCGTTGCTTTCGTTGGCGCCCACCTTGACCTTCACGTCGCCAGTGGTGGCGTTGTCGGGCACTTTGACCACGACTTCGGTGTCCGACCAGGAGACGTAAGTGTCCACTTCGACGCCGTTGAAGGTGACGATGCTGGTGCCCTGCGCGGCCTCAAAGCGCGAGCCGGTGATGGTGATGTCGTCGTGCTCGGCGTAGTCCTCGGCGGGATCAATGGAGTCTGCCACCGGCGCCAGCACTGTGTAATCTCCGCCGGAATTCTGGTAAAGCCCGCCGATTTCCATCCGGATGGGGCCGGTCATTGCGCCCACCGGCACGGTCACGTCAACGTCGGTCTGCGTCCAGTCGGTGATGGTGGCTTCCACCCAGTCGGAAGCGCCGGTGAAGTACACCACATCCTCGGTGGGTTCATCCTCGCCGAAGTTGGTGCCGCTCAAGGTCACCGTGTCGCCGACCGTACCCGAAGTGGGATCAAAGCCGGTGAAGTCAAAGTCAACGATGGTGACCGAGAGCTGGTTGGAGAAGTCGCTCTCATCGTCCGTGTCGTTCACCACGGTCAGGCGGTAGTACCACTCCGAGTCTAGGTCGGGATCAAACACGTCGTCAAAGCTAACGCTGGCGCCGGAACCGGGCTGGTCGATCATATCGCCGCCGTTTACGCGCAAGCTCTCATATCCCTCGGGGTCGCCGTCGGGAATGGACTCATCATCACGGTACAGGTAGTAACCCACCGCGCTGGCAGCGGTTACCCGCTCCCAGGTTACGCGCACTCCGCTGGGCACGCCCTGCGGCGTCTTCAGCAGTTGGCCGCGCAGCTTAATGTGGCCGGTGGTCGGGTACTGGTCTTCCGGCAGCGGAACCACGTCCGACGGCCCGCCCAAGCGCTGCGAACTGCCTCCCCCGCCGCCGCAGGAAAACGCGATTACCGCGAACAGCAGCAATATCACTACCCCAAGTTGTACTCCCCATCGATTCATCAGAATTGTTCTCCTCCCGTAAGGTTAGGCGGCGCAAGAATGACGCGCACTTCATAGCCGTTGCTCGTCTCCGAGCCGACAGTTACGGTTACGTCTCCGCTCTGCGCCGTGAGCGGTATGTTTACTTTGATTTCAGTGTTGCCCCACGTCACGTAATCGTCGTCTCCGGGATTCACCTCGCCGCCGAAAGCGACATAGCTCGCGCCGCCGCCGCAGCCGGGAGCCGAGACAACGCACGCGACCAGAATCCACAGGAGGATTCGCCTCATCGGGTGATCACCTACTTTTGCCTGCGCGGACGGGGAGTTACCCCCGCCCGGCTGGTGAGTATTGTAGCATCTCGGATACGCCATTGGGCCGTCAGCGGCGCAAGAGCACGGTCTCTCCAGTCTCAGGGCTCAACTCCACGGTGAAGGGCCGGGCGGCGATACCCTCGCCGAGGATGCGGTAGAGGAAATCGGAATGCGCGGCGAAGCTGAGGGCACCGGTGGGAGTGCGTTCGGAGGGGCAAGGCTGCCAGCCGTCCAGGGCGTAGCGCTCCAGCGTGTAGTTTGCATCGGGCTGGAACTCACCCAAAGGATTCTTGACATCTAAAACGGCGGTGAACCTGCCATCGGTGGAGGCAGATGGGTCTAAGTTGAGCCAGCGGACGCTGCCGTCGGTGCGCACGTCGGTGAGGCGCTCCTGTTCGTCCGGGACGCGGATGCACAGCGCAAAGTTAAGCCGGCAGCCGACGTTGTCAAAACGGACACGTCCGCCCTGCGCCTTTTCCCGCGTGATTACGCGCCAGTCGTCAAGGTTCCACACCAGCACTTCCGCCTCAGTGCCGTCGGGCGCAGCGGTGGCGAACTCGACCGCGGTTACTGGAGTGTAGTCCGCGGTGACATCCAGCTTGCCGTCCCAGGTCTTGACGTAGACCTTGACGCCGTTGGCGCCGTCGCCGGGGACTTCGCCAAAGCCGCGAATCCAGGTCCAGGCGTGGTTGCCGTCGCAGTGGCCCCACCACGGGGTATAGGCCTGGCAGGCGGGGATGCCCAGCGTGCGCAGCATTGCGTTGAGCACGTTGCTGCAGTCCTCGCAGCGGCCTTCGTGCACCGCGAGCGAGGTGAGCAAACCGAAGTCCTCCCAGGTGGTGTCGCCCTCGTACTGGAAGTAATCGCCGTAGGCATTGGTCGCGACGGCGATGGCGCGGTCAATATCGCGCGCGCCGAGATGCTGCACTTCGGGCACCAGCGCTGCGTAGAAATGGCGGCGCCAGCGCTGTAGCGGCTCGCCGGTGCCGCGCGGGGAGAGCACCTGCTGGAGGAAATCCTCATCCGGCACCTGCCGCGCCCAGGGCAGCTCGCGCCGCGCCTTCACCGCGTAGAAGACGTTTTCGTAGAAGGTCTGCGCGTCAACCGTCTGGAGGTCGCAGATGGAAAGCTCGCGCTGCTCGCGCGCGAAGCTCATCTGGTCCATCCGCGAGAGCAGCCACAGCGCCGCCCAGCAGTTCTCTGGCGCGCCGGTGGAATCAGCCAATGCACCCAGCGCCCGCGCAAGGGCGTCGGAGTGCGTTCCCGGCGCAGTGAGATTCGCGTAGGCGCGGTCAAGCGTAGCAGCGTCCAGCCGAGAACTATCTCGCTTTGCTGCTACCGAGGCAGCGTGGAGGAATACCTGCTTCGCATTCACCGAATCGCACCAGAGCCAACGGTTCAGCTCCGGCGCAAGCGGCGCGGTGAAAGCAGCGTCGGAGTAGAGGCGGCGAAGCACGCGGACGCGGGACGCGTCCAGCTCGCGGTCGTTGCGGATTTCGCCGCGGCGGAAGTGCAGCGCGCGCACCGAGCCGCCGGGGCAGGTGACCAGTAGGAAGAGCTTATCCGCGGCGAAGCGCTCCAGCTGCCCGCGCTCCCAGCCCAGGTCACGGACGTGGCGCATAATGGCGGGCGGGGCGGTGAGCACTTCTATCGCGGCAGCCACTTGCGGGCTGTCCGCCTCCACGCCCGGGAAGTACTTCTCCGCGATGTATTCGCGGACGGGAAGCGGGATGACGGGCTTGTCCGCGAAGGCAGTGAGAGAAAGCAGAGCCAATGCAGTCAGCAGCGCAAGGGTGAACCTCATGCGCAAGAGGATAGCAGATGGCTAGGAGCGCTCGCCAGCCGCCCGCGCAACTTCCGCCACGATCGCGGCGGCGTTATTGCAGGGCACGGCTATCCGTTCGCCCTTGGCGGTGACCACGGTGAGGAACTCGCTGGTGCGCCAGATGGTCATGCCAGTGCCGCCAACGTGGATTTCAGCGAGCTTCGACAGCGGCACGCGGCGGATGAAGGGGAAGTAGCCGAAGATGAGAGCCTTGCGGGTGAGGGTGATGCGGTAGCCGCAGAGGCAGGCGAGGAGGATGAGGCCGATGGGCGCGAAGAGCGCGAGGAATATCCACTTGAGCGGTGCCCAGACCAGCTCCGACGCCGGCGCGACCGCCCACCCCGCCATCCACAGCGACCACAGCACCGCCGGGACAGCGAAGGCGGAAAGGCTCACGGGATAGCGCACGCGCAGCACGGTGATGATTATGGACGCATTCCGCCCTCGGCGCAACGCGGGGGGTGGAAGCGGCCAGAGCGGGTCAGTAGCCCAGGAAGCAGGGGAAGAAGCAGCGGAAATCCCGCCAGAGCATCAGGGCCACGATGAAGGCGGTAGGCGCAGCGGCGAGAAGCAGCGAGACGGCGAGGCGAAGGGACGCGGCGACTGGTTTGCGGTCAAGCAGAGCTTGCAGCCGGAGCCGGGTAGCCTCGTCCATGCCGTTGGCAGGTGTGTTTTCCTGGCTGTATGCCACCAGCAAGTTAATGTAACGCTCCAGCGGGACCGATTGCAGAATGCGCGCGTCAACCGCAAGTTCGGCGGACCGGCGGTAGCGCTTGAGCAGAAGTGTTATCGCGCCCAGGTTCAACGTGACAGCAGAAAGGGCTTCCAGCAGCGAAATCCAGAAGTTGTCGCGGCGGCGGTGGTGCATGAGTTCGTGTTGCAGGATTACCTCCAGGTCTTCGCGCGGGAGGCCGTCCTTCAGACCGGCGGGAAGGAGGATGGCAGCGTCCCAGACACCGCGCAGGCTGGGCGCGGTGACGGTTTCGGAGTAGATGACCGGCAGGCCGTGATATGTCTCCACGCTATCACTTGCGCGACCCAGGAAGACGCGCTTACCCCGCCCGCGCAGCCAAAGGCGGATAAGCAACACCAGCGCGTACAGGAAACCGGCGGTGCCGAGGAACATAATCGTGCGCGAGAGGTCATGCATCAGAAAAAGGTAGTAGGTGGTCTCCATCACGATGCGGCCGGTGGCTACGAGCCAGGCGACAGCGATGCCGGAAATCAAACCGAGGACGGCCGCCAACGAGGTGGCGTAAGCGATGGCATGCGCGTCGTTGGCGGATGGCTTGAGCCGGGAAAAGAGAAGGCGTAGCAACCAAGACGAGGCGGTGAGGCTGAACCACGCCCGCAGGTAGGTCAGAGCGACTGCTTTTAGTATGAGGGCCAACTAGCCCTTAATATACCCGCGGCGGCGCAATTCCTCTATCAGCTCGGCCACCGCCTTGGGGTCGGCCATCTCCACCGCATCCACCAGGTTACTGGCGACTGGCGCGCCGAAAGCCTCCGCGCCGCGCTTGAGCGCTTCCGCCCAGGTCTCGGAGACGTACTCGTCGCGCATCTTGCCCGGACGGTAGTAGCCCACCCGTCCGACGATGCGCCGCCTGAGGAGGCCCTTGCGGCGGAGTATCTCCGCCGAGTTCGCCACCGACTTGTAGCTGTAGTTCTCGGCGGAGAGCGCGTTGATGGCTTCCGCCAACTCCGGCGCAGGCATTTCGCCCCGCTCCCAGACTATCTTTAGTATCAGCTCCTGTAGTGGGCCAATTTCCATAGGTTACATAGATTATACCAGCGCTGGGCGGGAAAACCGCAGATTACCAACGGAATTGCAAATAAGTCCATAGCCGCTGTGGTATAATCCATAAGCCGTATGGACTACAGGCCTTTTCTACTAACTGGGATACTTGCCGCAATCGCAGTATTGGCGCCCGCAACCGCTAGTTCTCTGGCGGCGGATGACGACGGCGCAGTGGTCGTGAAAACTTCGCACGCGCAGGAGCAGCCGCAGCGTGAGAATAGGTTGCGGGATGATGCGTACGCCGCGTTGCGGCAAGCGTTGGCGGAGACACCGGAGCTTCCGGCGGTGCCGGGATATCCGGCCGGGCTGCTGGAAGTGTGGCAACTGGCGGCGGCGCAGCATCCATCCATCAGACTGGTGGCGAGCGGAATAGCCGAAATGCAACAGAAGCTGGATCCGGCATCCGCGCCACCCGACCCGATGCTGTCGTTCATGTTGATGAACCACCCGGTGGCCGACCCGTTCAGTTGGGATTCGCCCATGACGGGCGAGCGCATTGGCATAATGCAGATGCTGGAGCGCAGCAGCAAGCGCAAGGCGCGCCGTGCCATGGCCGAGGTGGAGGTGGAGGCGCAGCGCGACCGGCTGGCCAGCGCGAAGTACGCCATCGGCGGAAAGCTGCTGGACTCGTGGTTTGAACTAGCGGAAGCGGACGTGCGGCTGCAGCAGCTTGAGCGCAACGAGAAGCTGCTGGAGGCGTTGCGGGAAGTAGTGCGGCTGAGCTTCGAGGTGAACCGCGCACCGCAGGCGGACCTGCTGGCGGCCGAAGAGAAGTTGGCCGAGCTTAAGCAGATGCGCGCTGACATCACGGCCATGCGCGAGACTGCGCGGGCGATGCTGGCGATGGCTGCGGGGGTGAAGCTGGAGGAACTGCCGGAGTTCGGCGAGATGGCGGTGCCGGAGTTTGCGTTCACCGAGCCGGATAGCTGGGACGGAGTTGCGGCGGAGGCGGCGGCGTTGCATCC
>CAZKNJ010000005.1:47986-73917 GCA_964554185.1 uncultured Planctomycetales bacterium
AGGCCACGCTGGATTACCTCACTTTCGGGCTACTGCGGAGGACTGAATGATGGAAAACCACCAAGAACCCAATGGACAAAAGCAGAAGAGCACCGCGGCGTTTCCCAGTGTGCTGATTGCGCTGGTGGCGCTGGCGGTTATCGCGTTTGTGGGATGGAAACTGCTGCAACCGCCACCAGCGCCGCCGGTGCCGGCGGAGAAGCCCGCGGCTGCAACTCCGGCGCCAACAACCCCGGTGGAGACTCCCAAGGCGGGAGCCGAGTTGGCTACAAACACGGAAGATCCAATCTGCGGGATGAATCCGCAGCGGTCAGCGCAGCGCGTGGAGGCGAAGTTTACCGACGGCAAGCTGCTGGCGTTTGACAGCCTCGCCTGCTACTACGAGTACGTCGAGAAGGACACCGAAGCAGCGCCAGTGCGTGAGCGCGTAGTCGCTTACGACACGTACAAGAATGCCGAGCCACTGCTGCTGGAATTCAGCGACGCGGTGTGGTTGATTGGCCTAGAGCGGCCGGTGTCCGGCGCGATGCCACCGGGAGCGGCGGCTTTCCGCACCGAAGAGGACGCGCGGAAGGCGATGGGGAACCTGGGCGGGCGCGTCGCCACTGCGGCGGAGATGAAGGACTACGTTTACCAATACTTGAAGGACAACGGCGTCATCCAATAGGACGCCTAACCTGGACCATTCTGGAGGATACTATGGGAAAGAGATTGCTTGCTTTGCTTACTATCATCGCCGTGCTGGCCGCGGCCTGGCTCATCACGGTCGCCGTCTTTGCCGAAGAGAAGGGCAAGGGCGAGACGACACGCTGCCCGTACTGCTCAATGGACACGAGCAAGTCGCCCACCGAGGTTATCGCTATGTACCAGGAGAAGGGCAATAAGCCCCAGGAAGTTCACTTCCAGTCCATCGGCTGCTACATGCACATTGCCATGTCCGGCGACGATGAAGGGACTTACAGCGGCGCGAAGGTGCTGGACACTTCCACCTTCGGCGGGAAGAAGCTGCGCTACACCGCGCTGGAGAAGGCGTGGTATGTGCCGGTGAAGTCGCTCAAGGGGTCAATGCCTCCGTACTTCGCGAGCTTTGCGCAGAAGGCGGACGCGGAGAAGTACGCTCAGCAACATGAGAGTAGCGCGCTTGGATTCAAGGAAGTTCACAAGCTTGTGATGAAAGAGATTGGCGACGAGGAAGGTGAGCACTCAATGCACGGCGGGTCCGACGATATGCACGGAAGCGACTGCGGGCAAGGCGGCGAGTGCGAACACAATAGCGACGCGCAGAAGCAGGAAAGCTGCGGCTGCTGCGGGTAGTCATCGCGCCTGTTTGCGGGCGGGTCTCCGGAGGTGACCGATGGTCAGAGTTAATGCCGGTGTGATTGTGTTCTTGCTGGGATGCATCGTACTGCTGGGCGCTGCGGTGGTGGCGCAGCGGAGCCAGGTGAACCGCATGCTGCTCGCAGGCTACGAACGGATACGCGCAGAAAGCGAGTCCCAGCAGGGGCGCATCTTCATCGACTCAATGCACCCGTGGATTACCTCGGACAAGCCGGGAACCTGCCCCATCTGCGGGATGGAGCTGATTGAGGTCTCGCTGGAGGAGGCCAAGGCGATGCAAGCGGCGGTGGACGCGGACGTGGTCACCGTCAGCCTGCCGCCGCAGCAGCGGGTGGTGGCGAATGTCGCGCTGGAAGAAGCGAAGCGGATTGAGTGTGCCGAGCGGATTACGGTAGTCGGTGAAATCGTCATTCCCGATAACGCAACACACACAGAGACGAGCTGGGTGGCCGGGCGGATTGACCGGCTGCGGGCGCGCACGGTGGGCGACCACATTGCCAAAGGCGCGCCGCTGCTGGAGGTTTACAGCGAAGACCTGGTGGCGGCGCAGGAGGAGTACCTCGTCGCGCTTAAGACGGTGGAGAAGATGGAGGCGGCGGGCTACCCGGAACTCGCGGAAAGCAGCCGGAAGCTGGCGGCTTCTACTGCGCGTAAGATGAGCCTCCTCGGGCTGACCGACGCCCAGATTGACGAAGTCGCCAAGACCGGGAAGGCGCGCGACACGGTCACGGTTTACGCGAAGTACGGCGGCGTGATACTTGAGGTTTACGCCGATGAGGGAATGTACGTACCCGCAGGCGGGATGATACTACAGGCGGCGCAGCTCAACCCGGTGTGGACAGAGCTGCACATCTACGAGGCCGACCAGGAGCGGGTGAATATCGGAGACGAGGTGCGCATTACCGGTGCGGGGCTGCCGGCGGATGGAATCTCCGGGCGCATCTTTGAGTTCAAGCCCGTGCTGGAGGAGTCTAAGCGCACGCTCATTGCCCGGGCGAGCATCCCCAACCCCGGCGGCCGGCTCAAACCGGGCTCGTTTGTAGACGGCGAGATACTGAAGCGGGATCTCGACAATCCGCTGGTGGTGCCGCGCGACGCCGTGCTGGTCACCGGCAAGGGCGCGCGGGTGTGGGTGCCGAGCCCAGACGTGGAAAACCAGTACGAGCCGCGCGAGGTGGAAATCGGGCGGGTGCTGGGCGAGGAGCGCGAGTATTACGAAGTGTTATCCGGCCTGCGCGAGAACCAGCTGGTGGTCCAAGGCGCAGTTTTCCTGGTGGACAGCGAGGCTGAGTTTCTGTCGGTGCGCAGCGGCCGCACAGGCGATCAAGCGAACGACGGCAAGGTCGAAGAGCCGGACAAGGAGCATGCGCCTTGAGCGCGTCGGCGAACACACTTTACGGCGGAGGTCTCTGCACGAGTGATTAACTCGGTAGTTGAGTTCTGCACGAAGAACCGGCTCATCGTCCTGGTAGCCTTCATCGTGCTCGTCGCCGCGGGGTGGAGCGCGATGGTCAACACGCCGGTGGACGCCATCCCCGACCTGAGCGACAACCAGGTCATCATCTTCACTCCCTACATGGGCCGTTCGCCGGCGACGGTGGAGGACCAGGTCACCTACCCGCTGGAAACCGCGATGATGGGGCTGCCGCATGTGAAGGACGTGCGAGGGCAGAGCCACTACGGGATGAGCTTTATCTACGTCATCTTTGACGACCAGGTGGATATCTACTTCGCCCGCAGCCGGGTCCTGGAGCGGTTGAGCAGCGCGGTAGACCTGCTACCGGAAGGGGTGGCGCCGCAGCTCGGCCCGGAAGGGACGGGCGTCGGGCATGTGCTGTGGTATGTGCTGAAGAGCGACCAGGGACACAACCTCGCGGAGCTGCGGTCGTTGCAGGACTGGTATGTGCGCTACCAGCTCGCCGCGGTGGACGGCGTGGCGGAATGCGCCAGCATCGGCGGCTTTGTCAAGGAATACCAGGTTGACTTGCACCCGGAGAAGCTGCGGGAGTACGGCATCAGCTCCGGCATGGTAGCGCAGGCCCTGAAGAACGCCAACGACGAGGTGGGCGGGAGGCTGCTGGAGCAGAGCGACGTGGAGTACTTCATCCGCGGCGAAGGCTACTTGAAGGGCGTGCGCGACATTGAGAACATCGTCATCACCACTGGCAGCAACGGCGTGCCGGTGCTGGTTAAGCACGTGGCGGCGGTGCAAGAAGGTACGGCTATCCGGCGCGGAATGCTGGAGATGAACGGCGAGGGCGAGGTCGCCGGCGGCATCATTGTGATGCGCTACGGCGACAACGCGGCGCAGGTGATTAAGCGCGTAAAGGATAAGATTGAACAAGTGCAGCGCGGGTTGCCGGAAGGAGTGCGCATTGAGATAGTGCACGACCGTTCGGAGCTCATCAACCGCGCCATCGGCACGGTGCGCCACACGCTCATCTACGAAATCATCGTCGTGGTGCTGGTCATCGCCGTGTTCCTGCTGGACTTCCGCAGCAGCATGGTGATTGTCACGGTGATACCGACCGCGGTGCTAGGAGCATTCCTGTTGATGCGCGCGTTCCACATCACCAGCAACATCATGAGCCTGATGGGGATTGCGGTGGCCATCGGCGTGATTGTGGATGACGGCATTGTGCTGGTGGAAAACGCGCAACGGCACCTGTCTGCTGCAGTGGCGCGCTACGGCCGGCTGAGCGGGCAACAGGCTTACGACGTAATTGTCAACGCCTGCAAGCAGGTCGCCAAGCCGGTGTTCTTCACCACGCTCATCATCCTGTTGAGCTTCATTCCGGTGTTCCTGCTGCACGGGCAGGAGGGCAAGCTGTTCATTCCGCTAGCATTCACCAAGAGCGCGGTGATGCTGGTTTCGGCGGTGCTGGCGGTAACACTGACACCAGTGCTGATGACCTTCATGCTGGGCCGTTCCGGCACCGATACCGGGCAGAATCCGGTCACCCGGTTCTTTGACTGGATGTACGAGCCAGTGGTTAAGTGGGCGCTCAGGTTCGGGCCGCTGGTGATAATGGCGGCACTCGCGGTGCTGATTCTCACCTGGCCGGTCTACCGTGGATTGGGCAAGGAATTTATGCCCAATCTAAACGAGGGCGAGCTGCTGTTCATGCCCATCACTCTGCCCAACATCACGGTGTCCGAGGCCAAGCGCGTGATGCAGGTGCAGGACAAGATAATGATGAGCCATCCGCAGGTGAAGCGCGTGCTGGGAAAGGTCGGCCGCGCGGAAACCGCCACCGATCCGGCTCCGGTAAGCATGATTGAGACCTTTGTGCAGCTCACCGATCCCAAGACCTGGCCGCACGGCAAGACTATAGATGATATACGCAGTGAGCTGGACGCGATGTTGAAGATCCCGGGCGTCACTAACGGCTGGACTATGCCCATTATCAACCGCATACAGATGCTCGCTACCGGGGTGCGCACGGATGTCGGCATCAAGATATACGGAGACAATCTGGATGAGCTGTCGCAGTTGGCGCTGGAAGCGGAGCACATCGCGCGGGGAATCCCTGGCGCCGTGGATGTGTTCGCCGAGCGTGTACTGGGCGGGCAGTACATTGATATCGCCGTGAACAGGGAGAAAGCCGCGCGCTACGGGCTGAACCTGGAGGACGTGCAGGCGGTCATCCGCACGGCCATCGGCGGAATGAAGCAAACCACCGCGGTTGAGGGCCGGGCTCGCTACCCCATCCGCATCCGCTACGCCCGCGAGAACCGCAGCGACCTGGAAGCGGTGATGGACACGCTGGTGATGACGCCCACGCGCGGGGAAGTGCCGCTGCGGATGGTGGCGGAGGCCGAATACACAGAAGGCCCGCCGATGATCAGCAGCGAAAACGGGCTGCTGCGGTCGCTGGTGTTCGTCAATATCCGCGGGCGGGATCTGGGCTCCACGGTGGAGGCGCTGGACAAGGCGCTGGCGGATAATCTCACGATCCCTCCGGGTTATTACTACCGCATCAGCGGCCAGTGGGCGAACCAGGTGCGCGCAGCAGCAACACTGCGCTTCATCATGCCGCTGGTGTTGCTGGTGATACTAGTGCTGCTGTACCTCACTTTTAACAGCCTGACGGACGCGCTGATTGTGATGCTGTCCGTGCCGTTTGCGCTGGTCGGCGGAGTGCTGCTCATCGCCAGCTCGACATACAACCTTAGCGTGGCTGTATGGGTTGGTTTCATCGCGCTATTCGGCGTAGCAGTAAACACCGGCGTGCTGATGATGGTCTATCTGAATGAAGCAATGGACCGGGTGATAGCCGAGAAAGGAACGGGCGCCGTCACACCGGCGGACATTCTGCGCGCGGCCTACGAAGGTTCGGCGATGCGGCTGCGTCCCAAGCTGATGACGGTGGCAACGTCACTCTTCGGGCTGCTTCCCATCATGTGGGAGACCGGAACCGGCAGCGAGGTCATGCGGCCCATCGCCATGCCGCTGGTCGGCGGGCTTATCAGTTCCACGGTGCTAGTGCTAATCGTGATACCGGTCGTCTTCGCGGTGGCGCGGCGGGTGGAGCTGAAGCTTACCGGCAGCGTGTCGGTTCGAGGGGAATCAGCCTTCGGACATTAGCGGCTTCTCACGCCAGCGCAGGGCCACTTCGCTTAAACAGACGGGGAGGCCCCGCAAACGGAGCCTCCCCGGGATTGGCTAGTAGCTTGACTGTATCGGTTAGCCGCCTGCCAGAGTCTCGAGAGTGGCAATCGCACTCTCAAGCAGCTGCTTGGTGTACTGCGGATTGTGCACGCCGAGCGAGTGGTCGGTCATAACAAACTCGTAGTTCCACAGCGCCTCACGGTAACCGTCGTCATCCACACCGTCGTCGGGTGAGTTCAGGAGTGTGTCGCCGTCCTTGAACGGATACAGCGTGAAGAACTCGTCCAGCAAAGCCTGAATCTCGGCTTGGAAGTCCTCAGTGTAGGTGACCATGTCCTCCACCGTGCCGATGTGGCAGCTGAGGCAGGGCTCGAACGAGGGCTCGAAAGTGTGGCCCCATTCCGCCGGATTTTCCGCGTCAATGTAGTCGTGGCGATACATGTGGCAGGTAACGCAGGCGTTATCGTTCCAGGTCGTATGCGGGTGGGCGTTGTCGTACTCAAAGCCGGGGAACTCATAACCCCCGATGCCAAAGACCAGCGTGGCCTGGTTGTTCTCGTGCATACCGAAGTGGCTGTTGCCGTTGGTGATGTGGTTGTCGCGGTCAGTGTCGGTGCGCCGGCCGTTGTGGCAGGTGATGCAGATGTTGCCCAAGCCGCCGCTAACTGGCGTATCGCCGAAGGGGATAATCACGTCAGCTTCGGAGTCGACCCGGAGCTGAGCCTCATACTGGGCATCGTGCGGGTCGTGGCAGACGGCGCACGAGATGTGCGCGGATTCATCGAGTTCGGTGAGATTCTCCGCCGGCGGGTCGCCGCCGTGGACCTGAATCTCCACATACCACGCGCCGTTGTGGCACTTGACGCACCCAGTGTTCGTGATCTCGTGATTAGGCGTCACTCCATCGTCCCCGTAGAGAGCAAATGTCCCGTGCACCGATTGCATGTAGCTCTCAAAGACGCCATGGCGGCTGCCCTCGTGGCAGAGGCCGCAGCCATAGCCGTTGGAGCCGTCATAGGCCTCGTCGTACTGGTAAACACCGTCAACGAGGACGTAGTTGCCATCGCCATCCTTCTCATAGCCCGTGCCGGGGTCCCAAGGCTTGGGTAGCGGTCCTCCAGTCGGATGGCCGACGCCGGTACCGTGGCAGCTCTCGCACTGGATGTTGGCGAACTGCGGTGTGACGTCCTCGCTAATGAAGCCGCCTGTGCCGGTCGGGAAAATGCCGACGCCGTGGCACTCGTAGCAGCCTTCACTACGGAAGCCGTGGCCGGAGCTGAGGCTGTTGGCGAACGCATTCGCGTGCCTCGTAGTCATCCAGCCGGCCTGAGTCACATCGGAGAACGAGCCGTGGCAGGTGTCAAAGCAGCCCGCGTAGCCGACCCAGTCAAAGGACGCGGGCAGAGCCACGAGGGTTACATCAAAAGCCGCTTCGTCGGTGCCGCCGTTGCCGTCGGAGACGGTCAGGGTGACGGTGTAGGTGCCAGCGGTGTCGTAGTTCCACCAGACCTGCGCACCGCCGGTCTCGCCAACGGACTCGTCGAAGAAGTTGTTGCCGCCGGTGTCGTCGCTCCACGCGTAGGTGAGCTCGTCGCCGTCTTCGTCCGTAGCCGCGGCCGAGAAGATGATGAGCTGGGTCTCATAGGGAGCGGCAACATCGGAGCTGACGCCGGGATCGGTAATAACCGGCGGGTTGTTCACCGGGCCGGCCGCGGGAACGGTAATCGCAACCGAATCAGTGTCCACGCCGCCATTACCGTCTGAAACGGAAACGGAGACAGTGTACACACCTGCCGCGTCAGCGCTCCACGTAACCGTGGAGGTGTTGCCGGTGGTGTTGGGCGTCCCCAACGTGCCAGCCGCAGCAAGCCAATTGAAAGCCAGCGTGTCACCGTCAGCATCAGCGCCGGTGGCGGTAAGCGTAACCGTCTCGCCGATGGCCACGGTGGTCGCGTCCGCTGCCAAGTCAACCGTCGGAATGAGGTTGGGCTCGGGCACTCCTCCGCCGCCGCCGGTGGTGACGTAGTTCGCAAACACGCCGTAAGTGGCGTTCAGCCCGCTAACGCCCTCGGTGGGGGCGACGAAGCTGACCACCATTCCGGATGCGCCGACGGTGCCGACCGCGCTAGTCCCGCGCACCGCAGCAGCCAGGTTTTCCGTGCTCTCCCACATGTAAGTAGCGGGATTGAACCGGAAGATGATGAACCGCTTGCCCACGGTCTGCACGCCGGTAAGGGCGATGTAGACGGTGATGTCCCGTAGCAACGTACGTCCAGCAGTAACCTGCACGGATGTTGATCCAAGCAGCAAGCCGGAATCGGGCGGGAAACCGCCGCCATCGCGCTGCTCGGCGGTCATGCTTTCGGACACGCTCACATCAGTGGCGACCGAGAAGGAGCCCGCGGGGAATATCGCGCCACCGCCCGATGGCAGGATGAAAGACGCTTCCACCCCGGGCTGCACTGTCTGCGTGCCGACACTGGGCAAGGGCATTATGCGCCGTGCACCCCTGCCGCCGCACGCAATCGTGACAAAAGCCAGCAGGAATACCACAGCACACAGTACAATGAACCTACTTTGGACCTTCATAGGGCCCCCCTTCTATTATCAATTATCCTCATAACGCCACTTGCAGCCGTCACGCATCCGTTCGACCGCAAGTATGACGCTTTGATGACGCTAGTAGTATACCACAAAACGCTGGGAGTGCCACCCCTTCGTCACATGGATTTGGTGAAATATGTGCGTTTCTGTTCTTGGCAGTATGGCGGCAGAGGTATGTACAAATACCAAGCCCTCTCCCGGTCGGGAGAGGGCTTGGGGAGGATGATGCTTGCCGCTATCAGATTAGAGGCTATCCGCCGCCGTAGAAGCTGTCGTAATCCGCTTGCTTAGCGACCAGTTCCGGGCGGTCGGTCAGCGACGATGGCCCGCCATGACATATGTCCGTCGCCATACATGAATTGATAATCGGGTTGGGCGAGCTGGCGTCGAGCATGAGGATGGTCTCGCTGGGAGGAATGACCTTAAAGGTGTGGTTAGCAGTATCCCAGGGCAGCGCGGTGGTGCCGGTGGGGGTCATATGGCAGTTGACGCAGCGGGAGGCTGGACTGGTTTCGGCGTGGTGAGTGTGCGTCGTCAGGTCAGGCGGATCGCGGTCTACGTGACACGTGTAACAAAGTGCGTTGGCTTCGGCGGTGGTCGCTGCTTCCGCCGGCATCGGCCGATGGGGGTTGTGGCAGGTCCAGCAGGCCATTTCCGCACCATAGTGGAGGGATTGCGTGTACTCCGTGTACTGCTGGACGTGGCTTTTAGCGTAGGAAGTGCCAGTGCTGGTCGTCCAGAACCCATCGTCGCCGGTGTCGCCGAAGGAGAGGAGCGTCCAGTATGCACCGAGGTCGTTGCCCGGTTCAAAGATGCCGGATGCCGCGTTCCACGGGTAATCCAGCAGCGAGCCGCCGAGAGCGTCGCCAGACTGGCCGCGCGAGTGGCATTGGCCGCACACGGCAATCCGCTCGGCGAAAGTGCCATCGGCGGGGTCGGACGGATTGAAGATGGTCGTAGCGGATGGTGCATTGGCATGCGTTTCGCCCGGCCCGTGGCAGCGCTCGCAGGATACGCGGAGATTAAGGTAGCTCGCCAGCCACTCGCCCGTCGGGTCGTTATAGGCGACGGTAGCGCCGGTGGAAGCGTGGCAGCCGATGCAACTGCGCTCAAAGGAGGATGCGGGATCCAAGTCCGCCAGCGGGCCGACGGCGTCAAACCAGTTCTCCATATGGTAGGGCTGCCACTGTTCAGCCTGCTCGCTCCAGCTCATTGGCAGCACATAGTCGGAGTGGTTGTCGCGCACGACGAAGGCCTGCATGCGTCCGAAGCCGCCGCCGATGGTGCGGATGAGGAGGTAGGTGCTGCCGCCGATTTCGGCGAGGTAGCGGCCGGCATCCTGCGAAAGCGTGACCGAGCCGCTAAGCGTGCCGTCGTTCACGTTGACGGTTCCGCTCCAGTCGGCCACTACGCCGGGATCCTCGTCCGGCAGGCGGTTGGCCAGCATATGCGCGGTGGAGTTGAACTGGGTTGCGTTGACATCTGAGGAGTGGCAAGTAAGGCAGCGCTGCGGGCCCACGAAGCCAGTAGCGGGCTCGGGGTAATCCGCCGGCGACTCATTGCGGATCGGGTCGGACACCGCGCCCTCGGCGCCGTCCTCCTCACCGATGACGCGGACATAAAGCTCGGTCGTGGGCAGAGGCAGGGCGAAGGTTAGCCGACCGTCGCCGGAGGCTTCGGTTAGCGGCAGCACGGAGACATCCTCAAATGGGCCGCCGGGCAGCAGCGAGCCCTGAAGGCGGTATCCAGTAAGTCTCTTACCGAAGCCGACGGCGAGCGGGGTGATGTCTTCGATACCAACCTGCTCGTTGCCGCTGCCGTCCACCACTTCGTCCAAGGGATCATCGCCGACGCGGTGCTTGAAGTGCACCGCTATCGGCGTGATGTCGGAGATGCCTACGGTGCCGTTCTGGTCGTAGTCGCCGATGTTGTAGTAGCCCCAGGTGAGATTCCATCCTCCCGCGCCGTCATCCACCACGCTAAGCGCTGGAGTGTTTTCGGGGCCGGACGGCGGGGTAGACACCAGCTTGCCGCTGCTGCGGGCGGCGAGCTCACTGAGCAGGGCGGAGCGCAGGCTTTCAAACAGCTCAGCGCTAACGCCTGCAGGAACCGGGTAGCTCTCCACCTCGGCCATCACGCTTTCAAGGCTGCGCGAAGACGCAGAATCAAGGTTAACCGGCGTGGGATTAGTGCTGCGGATGCCGGACCCGCAGCCGAATAGCCAGGCTGCCGCAGTTAGCAGCAGCACTGCTGCAATTGCACCTATCTTCACTCTCATGGTTACCCTCCCGGGTAAAAACCCTCATGGCGGTAATGCCTAACCGCCATGATTATGATTCTATGTGATGCGCATATGCGGGATCAGTCCGCCCCGTCCCAGTTCTTCGCGGAGCCCGCAGCACGGCCGGAGATGATGCGCCCCAGTGTTTCATCCAGCCGGAGCTGAAGCCCTTGCCGCACAAGGCGCCAGTCGGAGCGTCCGTCCTTTGCTCTTACATATACCCGGTCAAAGCCGATCCATAGGGCAAACAGGCTGCCGAGGGTGAGCAAAATGGTTCCGAGGTAAACGATGTCAATGCCGCGGTCGAGCTTGTAGGAGAAGATGGAGATAGCCTGCACTTCTTCCTTGCCGCCCATCTTGAGCTCAAGCGAGGAAACGGTTGCGGGCTCATCGGGGCTCACCATATGGAGGCTGCTATCGCCGCTCATGCTGGTGACCCGCACCAATGCGGTGGGCGGCAGCTCACGGATCAGCGTATTGCCTTCGTAGACTTCGCCGACTTTGAAGTCGAGCACTTCCACGATGTAGGGGGCTGGCTGGCCGTAGTAGTCGCCTACGCCGCTGCGTGAGACCGCAAGCGTTGACCCTGAGATTACCGGCGTAGAAGGAAGTTCTTTGCTGTCCAGTTCAAAGCGCAGTGGGAGGATGTAGCGGTAAGCGCTCTGGTAGATGGTGAGGCCCTCAACGCGCATCGGCCAGTTGACCGATAGATTCTCTTTTCGTTGTTCGGTATCGCCGACCTTCACGGTGAGGTCGGAAGTGTACTGCCTCACAACGAGGCGCATGAACTCGTCCACGTCCTTGTGGCCGGTCTCCATTGAGCTTTCGGTGTACTTGAGCACGTCCATCGGGATATGGAAGCCGTTGAGCTTGAACTCGAAAACTTGCGGCTTGACATGGGTCTGGAGGAACGACTTCAGCCAGCCGGGTTTGTTTTCGACGGGATTCACCGTAACGCGGGTGGGCTTAAAGGGATCAACCGTTACCATGCCGTTCGCACCGTACATGTAGCTTACTGCCACGCCGAGAAGAACCACCAGAATGGAGAAGTGCATCGCCACCAGCGCCCACAGGCGCAGCGTGCCGCGCTGGCCCAACAGGCGCACCGAGCCGTCCGGGGATTCCTGACGCACAACGCTGAAGTGGGCGTGGTGCAGCAGCTCCTCTGCCTTCTGAGCGTCAGCAGCCACACTATTCTGGAAGGCCTTGCCGGCGCGGTAGAACCGGTCGCTCTTGTCCACCGGAGGCCGCTTGACCGCGTTGATGGCTTCGCGCAGTTTCTTGGTTGTGCAGGCCGCAGCGCTGACCGCGAGCCAGATGTTCAGCAGCACGAAATACCAGACGGAATAGACGCGGTGGAAGCCGAAGAACCGGATGATAGCCCATTTCAGATCGCCGTAGCGGGCGATGTAGGCTGCATTGCTGGCACCGTCAGCCTGGTTCCACTGCGGCACCACCGTGCCGATGATGGAGAGAATCGCGACGAACACGAGCACCCAAATGGCAACGCTCAGAGAGTTAAGCCAGCGCCAAACAAGATCGGCCAGGCCGGCTTCCTCCGCTATATCCTGCGCCGGCGCGGCGCTCGCTGCGCGCTCATCTTCGCCGTTGGCGGCGCTGCGGCCGGGCGAGTTGTTTGGTTCAGGCATCAGCGAAGCTCCGCGCTAGTAGCTGTGAAGCGAGTTGACATTGAAGTATTCAACCAGGTAGTTGACGCCCAGGAAAGTGATAAACACCGAGATAATCCCGGCGACGGCGAACCACGCGCTCTTGGCCCCGCGCCAGCCAAAGGCGATGCGGGTGTGCAAATACCCGGCCCAGATCACCCAGGTAATCAGGCTCCAGGTTTCCTTGGGGTCCCAGCCCCAGAAGCGCCCCCAGGCCTGGTCGGCCCAGATGGCGCCGGTGATGATGCCCGCCGTCAGAATGGGAAAGGCGAAGAGGATGAACTTGTAGGCGAGCAGGTCGTGCTCTTCCAGCGTCATCGTGCCGAAGAGCTTTTCCGACCAGCCGACTTTGCGCAGCCGCAGCAAGTAGAACACCGCGATTACTGAACCAATCAGCAGCCCGGCGTAAGACAGCATCATCGCGGTTACGTGGATGTTCAGCCAGGGGCTTTTCAGCGCCGGCATCAGCGGGCGCGGAGCCTGGGCGGCGCCGGACAACATCGCGTACCCCAGCATCAGGGTGACCACGCCTACAATCGGCGCACCGAAGAGGCGCGTGCGGATATACCGCTCACTGAAAACATATACCAGCGCGATCATCCACGCGCAGTAGCTGATGGCCTCAAACAACGAAGCGGTGGGAAGGATAAACGCCTGGTGCTGGTTCCAGTACTCAAGCACCCTAATCACCTGGAAGGCCGTGTGGCTGGTAAGGCCAAGCACCAGCGCAATGAACGCAATGAGGCCGACGGTCTTCTTGCGCAAGAAGGTCGAGTACGCCAGGTAAGCGACGGTTGACGCCAGGTAGATGAACAGCCCGGCGCGGAGGAAGATCACATTTAGTTCGGTCATTTATCCCTCGGAAAAGAGCCTTTACGGTTCACCTTACTACCCTCTCTCCGGACGGATAATCGCTATCCTACTGCATTCACGGACCGAGGGAGGGCAATGTGCGGCCATCCACATAGATGACCGCACACATTCTATGCCGCCACCCGGCAGCCGTCAACACGACACAATTCCATGACACTTCCTTGACATCAGAGAGTGGTCGGTTACAATCATACGCAGCCGTGACGGTAGGGGATGGCGCCAGTGGCGCGCCCTTCGCCACCAGGGGATTAACATGAAACACTTTCTGCTGTCCTGTACTGCTGTTTTGCTTCTGTTCGCAATGGCGCTCTCCATCCCGGCGATCGCGCAAGAAGACGAGGCGGACGAAGACGTTGCGCCGGTGTATACCTACCGCGATTCCGCAGCGCCCAAGGCTGCGCTGACGGAGGAGCTCGGCGCGGAGTACATCGGAGCCGCCTCATGCTTGATGTGCCATGAGGGATACAAGGAGAAGTACCTCGGGACGCTGCACGCGCTGTCGCTGGGCAAGAAGTACGCGCCGCCGTCGGACGCGGGCTGCGAAGCCTGCCACGGCCCCGGCAGCGTGCACGCGGAGATCATGGGCGACGCCGAAGACGCGCGCTGGCCCGCGCTGGTGCGTTTTGCGGGGGCGAAAAGAAGCTACCGGCAATTCGCCGTTTGCCTAGACTGCCACCGCAAGACGCGCACCGTTAAGGACTGGAGCGAGAGCGCCCACGGCCTCGCGCAGATTGGCTGCACCACCTGCCACAATCCGCACGAACGCACGAAGTTCGTGCACCAAGTGACGGGCGAGCAGCCGGACCTTTGCGCCGACTGCCATGCGCACGTGGTTCAAGTTTTCCGCGGCCCGTCGCACCACCCGGTGCTGGACGAAAGCAAGACCTGCACCCAGTGCCACAATCCCCACAGCGCGAACGGCGCGATGGCATGGACCAAGGACCGCTGGGAGTCCTGCGGGCGCTGCCACACCTCCGCCACCGGCCCGTACATCTATCCGCACCTTGCCGCTGACAGCGATCTCGGCGATGGCGGCTGCGCCGCCTGCCACGATCCCCACGGCAGCGCGAACCACGCGCAGCTGAAAATCAGCGGCAACGGCTTGTGCTTGCAGTGCCACACCGACCGCGCTAACCACAAGCCCGGCAGGACCTGCTGGACGGCAGGCTGCCACAGCCAGGTGCACGGCAGCAACCAGAACCTGCTGCTGCTGCGCTAGCCCCAACCAAGGAGTCGCCAATGAGACTTATCGCAATAACATGCTTGCTCGCACTTGTGATGGGCATCGCCGCATTCGCCGAGGAGCCGGTGGAGAATCCCTTTTACGAGGACAACCTCGCGCTCTACCAAGAGGCGCTGGCGCTGCAGGGCAGCCTTGAGGTCGCCGCGACCGCACATACCCGCGACGACGCCACCAACTTCGGGGAGCGGCAACACATTGACAGCTGGCCGCTGGCGCTTTCGGAGCTAGACCTGCGCTTCTACGACAAGGCGGACGCGGTGTTTGATGTCAGGGGCGAGATGCTCCACAAAGACCGGCTGTACCTGGATTCGTGGATGGCCGGCGACCACGTCAAAGGCCACTTCAACCTCGCCCGCCAGCGGACGCAAAACGCGAACCAGGCGCCGATTCCGGGCTTCGCCTGGAGCCTGTCGCGGCATTTGGCGCAGGACGCCAGCCTGGAACTCTGGCTGGGGCACGACCGGGAGTTCGCCGTGGGAGTATCCGAATACTCGGTTGACCGCCAACCGCTCAGCAATCTCGCGGTAGATGAGACCACGCGCCGTGGGTGGATGGACTACCTGTACCAGCGTGGCGAATGGGAGGCCCGGGCGAACCTCTGGGTTCAGCAGCGCAACGAGCCGCAGATCGGTATGGACAACGCGGCCTCAGAGGGACTTGACCTCGCGCTGGCCTGGCAGCCTACCGACTCTGACCGTCTGTCAGCGGGCTTCCGGCGGGTGGCGTCGGACACTGCCGACTTGAACGCGGGCGAGCTGGGCCGCAACGACTTTGAGCTTGAATGGAATCACCGCTTCGGCGGGAGCAACCCGATTGGCCTGCGCACTTATTACGAGCGCCGCGTATACGAGGAGACGGCCACGCTCAATTCGCACTGGGGCGTGCGCAACCGCTATGGCCTGAATCTGCGCACCTCGGCGGGCGATGTGCGCCTGCTGGAGGGCGGCTGGAAGCGCGAGGATTACAGCTACGAACGGCTGACCTACGAAGTGCCCGGGGTAACCGGCCTGGCCTATGTGACGGGGCTGACGCCGATTGATTGGGCGCTATTCTACGATCCCATGACAGTTAAGGCGGACACCTGGTACTTGAACACCCGCGCCGATCTGGGCAACCACGGAGCGTGGTTTGCAGGCGGCCTGAAACTGCGCCGGATGGACGACACTATGGGCACCGCGCCCATCGGCACGATAGCGCTGCGCCGCGACCGCGAGTTGAGCTACAACGCGCTGTTCTATGTACCGATAACGCCTGAAGTCGCATTGAACCTTGACCACACGTACTCCGACTGGGATAACGGCCCCAGCGGCGGCCACACTTCGCTATTTGGGGCGGCGCTGAACTGGACGCCCTGCGAGCGCAGCCAGTTCAATGTGCGGTACAACCGCTGGAGTACCGACAGCGACTATGCCGCGGGCGCGTGGAACACTGATGCAGACAGCCTGGGCGCGACCTACTCCTGGCAGACGGATAACCACCGGGGAGAGCTGTTCTGCGATTGGTGGAACGCCGATGGGCTGGAACAGGCAGACTGGTGGCGGTTGGGTGGCGAATTACGTTGGGGCGACCATGGAAACCCCTGGCGCGTGCGCCTGACTTACGCTGAAGAAAACGCCGACTTTCTCCCGATATTCGATAACTCGGACCTTGAAATCCTCGTGGGCTACACTTTCATGTTCTGAGCGCGGGGCCGCCCAGATGGTTTACATATCGCGCCGGTGGAATATGTGGAAAGTGTAACGGGTTTGTCATGCGACTGGACTAATCCATGGTATAATCATAGTGGAGGTTTAGCACCCAAGGAGGTGCATCATGAGCAACCCGAAAAGGTTCATTGCGATTGTAATCGTGACCATCGGGCTAGTCACAGTCGTTAGCCAGATCGCCGTCGTCATGACCGTCAACGGGATGGTCGGGTACGGCCAGGTAAAAGCGGTAAGCAGCGTTATGATGCCGACCGCAAGCTCACAGAACGTCCACCCGAGCCTGTTCTCCCAGGCCAGTTTGGATGGCCTCCGCACCGGACGCGCGGAGCTCCCTCCGCTGGAGGATCGCCTTATGGCCACTGGCGACCTTTTTCTGGCGACAAACGCAAGCAGCCCGAGTGGGGAGTACGGGGGTTTGAGCGGCACCGCCGCACCGACGCAGCTTGGCAGCTAGCCGTCACTAGACCATCCGCCGGCGCTCCGGCCTGCGACCGGGCTGACCCGGGCAAAACGGCGACTACTGCATCGGGGCTGCTACATAGCCCAGAGGGTAGCTTTATACCCATCCCCTGAAACCGTGATTACCACGACTCCCTATTGAGCCAGCGCGAACGCGCACCTCTTCTGCGGCTCGCCCGCGTCGCTTCCGTGATTAGTCCAAGAGCTCGGTGTGGCTATACGGCAGCGGCTGGCTATCGTCAAAGGAGGAGTGGCACTTGGAGCAGTTGAACTGAATCTGCGGCACCCGCTCTACGTGACAGCGGAAGCAGGCTGCGGGGCCCCCGATAAGCTTGGCGGAGTCGTGGTGGCCTACTGCGTGGCACTCGGTGCAACCGACCTTCAGCTCGGTATGGAGGAAGTGGTTGAAGTTGACTTTCCCGTTGCCCTCGATCGGGGGCTTATGGCAGTCGGTGCAGCGCACGCCGGAGAGCGACCATAACGCGGAGCCCTCCGCCGATTCGGTATCCCCCTTGTCTTTCGCGTGAGGGCGCGGCGTGATGACCCGCACGGTGAAAATCTCCGCTGTAATCGGCGCGTTGGGCTCGCTACGCTCCAGCACCCTCCCGGCCAGCAACCAGCTGGACACGATGCTGAGCGCAATCGTCGCCAGCCCGCCATAGACCATGGCGCGCCAGACAGACGGCGTAAGCCTGCTCACGTGGGGTGCTCGCTCGCTGTCCGGCACCTCCTCGCCGTAAAGCTGCTCGTACTCACGGGGGTGGTTGAGCCGCAGGTGCTCGATGGAGTACTTGCCATCAAGGAACGAGCGGTTCATCGGGAATTCAACCGGGCTAAGGTGCACGAAGTAGAAGTGCCACAGGAAGATAACCGTGGCCGCCAGTAAGGCTTCCTGGCTGTGGGCGCGGAAGGAAAGCTCCATCACCCAGTTGGGCAGAATGCGCGTGGAGTACACGGGAAACCAGAGCGCGATGCCAGTCAGCACCATGATGGAGGCACCGAATCCCACTCCGAGGTACTCCAGCTTCTCCAGAAAGCTGTAGCGCCCGAAGCGAGGCAGTGTCGGCCTAATCGTCAGCCAGTAGAGCAGCGTCTCGTAGGCTTCCTTGACATCGCGGAAGGTGGGAATCATCTCCCAGCTGCGGGCGCCCCGGAAGTAGCGGTAGATAAGGTAGAGAAGGTGGTAGGCGACGGCAACGGACATCATCAGCCCGAAGAAGCGGTGAACCATCGCTGAGCCGTAAGCGCCGCCGAACAGCAGCGCCATCGCGTGGCTGAAGCCGAGTTCCGGGTACTTGAGCGGAAACCCGGTCATTATCAACATAATCACGCTGAGCGCGATGAGGCCGTGCTGAATCCGGTGGTGCAAGTTGAGCCGCTGGTAGTGGCCGCTGTTTCCGCCGCTCACTCGTGCATCTCCTCATCTACAGCGTCAGCGTCGTCCGCCGGCTTCTCTTCTGCGGCCCCGCCCGGCGCATCACTGGCAATGGCAGCTTCCACCGCATCCTTATCCGCAATCTCCCCGACGTCGTGATGCGGCCGGTCCTGGCGCGCCAGGTTGATGGCGTGGCGCCTAAGGTCAAGCACGAGGAAGGCGGTCATCTGTCCGCCTTCCAGCACCAGCAGGCCGATCATCAGAACGATAATGAAGTGAATCGCAGGGAACGACTTGTGCATCGGCTCATGGGAGTAGGCTGCGACGATACCCGGATCGATGTCAGGATGGCAGGGCGTGCATACCCCCCGGCGCGCGCGCGGAGTGTTGTAGGGCGGCTTGGTGTAGGACTTGGTGTCGTGGGAGCCGTGGCAGACATTGCACGCCGGCACGCGCACATCACCTGCGCCCAAGCGCCGCGCGTGCATATCGTTGAAAATGACGCTCGCTGCGTCCTCCTGCGAAGTGCTGTGGCAGCGCAGGCATACCGAAACGACAAACTCGGAGCGCGTGCCCGGGTCCATTTCAATGATGCGCGGGGGATAGTGGGTGCTGTGGCACTCAATACACCCGACGCCGGCGGCGGCATGGACGCCAGCCTCATAGTCGGAGCTCTGCCGTTCGTGGCAGACGTGGCAGCGAATCGCCATGCTGGTGACGCCGCCTTCGGTGAGGCGGTGGGGACTCAGGGTGAACTCCACATGGCAGTCAACACAGGCCACGGCGGCGTGGGCACCTCCATCGTAGAGCTCGAAGTTGAGCTTCTCGGAGTCTCCCTTGAGCGAACTGCCCTCGCGGTGGCAGTACAAACAGGCGATGGAGTTGACCAGCCGGTGGGATTGCCTGGCTTCGCTGGCGCCGTCGCCCTGAGCGTCGGCCCGCAGCACCAAACCCAGCGACAGTAGCGCGCAAAGAATAGCGGCTGGAACAGCGATGCGGAACACTAGTTCCCTTCCCCATCGGTGGGAGATGCGCGCGTCTTCCGCAACACATCCCGCATCGTGACGACGAAACCGTATACGACTAGCCAAAGGCAGACGTTGCTGATAGCACCGATTATCCCGCCCATCGTCCCCCCAGCGGTAAGAAGCAGGCGGTACTGTAAGGCGTTGCCCAGGCGGGTGAACACCACGGTGGTCAGCGTGATGCCGCCGAGCACACCGTAGGCCATCCCGACCAGAGCCATCAGGCCAATCAATACGCCCGTTCCGAAGTTCCTCATTCTACTGCTCCAGCCGCGCCTTGAGTCTCGTGTTAGTTACTCTTCCTTGTCCGCCCAGTGCTTGATCTTGGCCATGGATTTCTCGAAGTCAAAGCCCTTAAAGTCCGGATAGTCCTTGTTGTGGCACTTCAAGCAGATTTCTTTCGTGGGCTTGGTCTGTGTGGCAGCGCGCTTTTCCTTGTCCATGCCGGCTTTCATATGGTCGCCGGCAGGGCCGTGACAGGACTCGCACTGGTTGTGGAGAAGATTCGGGGTCTTCTCCGCGCTGACCCAGCCGCCCTTCTCGCCAAAGCCGGTAACATGGCAGCGGACACACTCGTCCTTCACCTTGTCTTCGTCAGAAAGCGAATCATAGGCCTTGGCCATGCTCAACTTCTCCCAAACCGCAACCGCGTCCTTGTGGCACATCTTGCACTTCTTGGCGGAGTCGCCGATGTACTCGTTGACCTTCTCGGTTTCCTCGGCCAGCAGCGTCCAGCCAAACAGCAGTACCGCTATCAGCGTGAGCGGCAACCACTTGATAATGATGGATTTCACGTTACAACCTCCTGTTCACATCATATACCCGTTACAGGTGTATTTCATTGTCCCGCGCCGATCTCCCAGTGGCAGTCAACGCAGTCGGTACCAACATAGTGTTCGTCCTTATCAGTATGGCACATCGCGCAGAGATCGCGCCCCGCAGGCTTCCAGCGGTGCCCGCCGTGGCAGGTTGAGCAGTCATTGTGGCCTTCCACCGAGTGCAGCCCGCTCTCAACCGAGGAGTGGCAGACCGTGCAGTCAAACACATCGGTGTCAATGCGCCACACGTGGGCTTCGTGGCACATGGAGCAATCGCGCTTGGCGAAAGGTGCCGGCATGTCCGGCAGCTCGTCCAGCCGATCCTCCGCTGCAAGCTGCTCGCGCAGTTTCTCGTAGCGCAGCCGCTCAATCAGCGCCACATCTTCCAATGCATCGCTGTGGCACATACCGCAAGTGGCCATATCCGCTTTCCACTTGTGGGTCTCGTGGCACATCGAGCAGTCGGACTTCACCTCCGCCAGTTCAGGCAGTATCTGCTCCACCACATCGGAATGGCAGAGCGCGCAGCTGTCGTCCGGGGCGGCCCAGGTGTGAGGCTGGTGGCAGTTGGTGCAGTCCGACTTGAACGCTCCAGCTTCGGACGACGAGGCAGATATAACCTGGTGGCAGGTGGCGCAGCTACCCGCTCGGTACTTCCATTCGTGGGTGGGGTGGCAGGCGGAGCAGTCCCGCTTCGCGGCAATGCCAGCGGACTCGTCCACCTCGCTGCCATGACAGCCTCGGCAGCTTTCCGGCAGCGCCGGCGAACCCGCGGCATGAGGGCTATGGCAGGTAGAACAAGCCGCCTTCTCGGGAATAGCTGCGGTAAGCGAGGCGATTGCGCTGTGGCACTTGCTGCATATCTGCTGGCTGGCGCCACTCCAGGCGTGGCCGGAGTGGCAGCGCTGGCAATCGCGGTGCGCCGAGCTGAACGCCGCTGTCTGGAGAGTGTGGCAGCGGGAGCAGGTGGCGCGGTCTCCCAAATAGGCGAAAGTGCTCTGGCTGTGGCATTGGGCGCACTGCGGATGGCCAACGGCGGCGACGCTCTGCACGTAACCGCCGAATGCGTGGCAGCTGTTGCAGTCGGAACCATCGATCTTTCCATCTGCACCTGCGCGGAACTTGCGCTTGCCGTTGCCCGGTTTATCGCCGTGCAGCAATGACAGATACACCGGTTCGCCCTCCACTGCCGCCTCCGGTGAGAAGTTGTGGGGCTGGTGGCAGGCAGTGCAGTCCGCCAGATGGAACTCCCAGTTGTGAGGGGGTATGCCGACCAGGGATTCGGTGGTGTGGCAGCTGCGGCAGGGATGCTCGGCTCTGGCGTCGCGGCCGCTGTGGGGTTTGTGGCAGGAGCCGCAGCCTAGTTCGGAGTGCTTGGGGTCGGTGAAGAAGCTCTCAATCACGGCCTCGCCGATCTCCGGCTGGGCCCTTTTGTGGCACAGAAGGCATGCTTCCCTGGAAGGTATGAGTGTGTGGCGCGCATCACTCTCGTCCCGCTGAAAGCCGTGGCAACTCGTGCAGTGCACCTTCGCCATTCCAGAGGACACTGCGACGACTTTCCAGTGGCAGGACTTGCAGGCGTCCGCCGGCGGCTCGTACTTGTGGATACGGCCCCCATGGCAGGCCATGCAGGTGATGCCTTCGATGCCCGCATGCATCCCGTGGCCGACGCTGCGCTCCATCACGACAGGATGGCAGCGGCGGCACTCGTTTTCCTTGATTGCGACTGGGCGCTCCGGCAGCCACTTCGCGCCGGTTTCGTTCTTCCCCAGCCGCCTGGAGAAGCGCTCTTCCGGGCTGCGGCCTTCGGTCGCCTCGGTCTCGCCATACTGATAGTGCTTTGCGGTGATGGAGTGGCAAACCTGGCAATCCAGCTTTCCGTGCGCTTCGATCTGGTGCTCTTCCCAGTTGCCTTCTTTCGTATGGCAAGCGATACATTCTTTGGGCTTTAGCTGGGTTGTATCCGTGCGCCTGTTGCAGCCAGCCGCTATGAGAAACACCGCCAAGGCGATGACGGCGATAGAGGCGGCGAAGCCGCTCAGTCCTACACGGAGTCGCTTGCGCGCATTCGTCACGGAACTGTCATTATACCCCAACATCTGCGCTAGTGGGAAGGCGTTCCGTTCGCTTGAACAAAGTGAGCCGGCGACATATGTACCCTCCCGCCCGGCGCCATTCTAACGCCAAGTGCGTGATTCACGCCTATAGTACCAGCTGGTATCCAGTCCCTCGCACGGTGCGGATGAAGCGGGGTTCATCGGGGTCGGGCTCAATCCAGCGGCGCAAGCGGACGATGAAGTTGTCCACGGTGCGCGTAGTGGGCGTTGCGCCTGCGCCCCAAACGGCACTGATGATCTTCTCGCGGGGCACCACCTGGCCCCGGTTCAGATAGAGCAGTTTCAGCATCATGCACTCTTTCACCGACAGCTCCACCTGCTCGTCGCCGGTGGTCAGCTTGTAGGACTTGAAATCCACCGTCGCTTTGCCGATTCGCACGAGGCCGTCCACATCAGCCTTGGGCGAGGTTAGCCACTCCTGCCGGCGGAAAATGGCCTTCACCCGCGCAAGCAGCTCGTCCAGGTTGAAGGGCTTGGGCAGGTAATCGTCGCCGCCCGCCTCTATACCTCGTATGCGGTCGTCATCCGTGTTCTTGGCGGAGAGGAACAGTATCGGGACCTTATACGCCCCCTTTCGCAGCTCTTCACACACGTAGAAGCCGTCCACACCGGGGAGCATGATGTCCAGTATCACGAGATCCACGAGCTCCGGCTTGAACTGCTCCAGCGCCCTTTCCCCGGTGGGGGAGATGAGTGCAGTATAGCCTTCATCTTCCAGGGCCTCTTTCAGGCCTTCGGCGAGCATCTCGTCGTCCTCAACCACCATCACTACGCGATCGGGCATTTTCGAACCTCCTTGAACCGCACTGTGAACCGGGCCCCTCCCAGCGCGGGGCTTTGGTCAATGCGAGCACTGCCGCGCAGCACTCGGGCTATGCGACGGACCAAGTACAGCCCCAGCCCCGTGCCGCTCTTTGCTAAGGCGTCCTGGGGCCGGCGGTAGAATCGCACAAAAACGTTTTCGCGCTCACTTGGCGGGATCCCCGCGCCATTGTCTTCGACCGAAAGCCACCAGCTGCGGAGGGCTCTGCCAGCCTCCAATCTGACCCGCGGGGGCTCGCCGCCGTATTGTATTGCGTTGCGCACCAGATTGCACACTACAATGTGGACCGCCCGGGTGTCGGAGCAGACGATGAGATCGGGGGGGATTGCGACCTCAACCTGCGCATCCGGCAGGGCGCTGTTATCGCAGACGCTACCAATTGCCTCGTTGACTACCGGCAAGAGCTCGAGCTCCTGCACCTCAAAGGCCTTGGCGGGTTCTTCCACCCACTGGGCATCCAATATCGTGCGCACAATCTGGTTCAGCCGCCGAGCGCTGATGCGCAACCGCTGCACGTACTTCTCCGCCCCGCCAAGCTCTGGGCGCCGCATCATCGAATCCAACGTGAGCCCGATGGCAGCGAGCGGCGTGTTGAGCTCGTGGCTGATGGTGCTGATGAACAGCTCCTGCCGACAGGCGAAATCGCGCTCACGCCGGTAAGCACCATAGAGAATGCTGATGCCGACGATGATAGCAATGATGAAGAATGCCGCTTCCGAGAGGAACATACGCGTTTCCCGGCACTCCAAAACAGCTAGCTTGTGCTCGAATCCACTACTGGCAGCGAGGTGATAAACCGCCCCGCTGGGCCCCATCAGGCGCAGCAGCTCAGAATCCTGCTCGCGGCCCGGCTGGAGCTGCATGTCGGGGTAGCGCTCGGTGATGATGAGCGGGTTGTCGATAGGTTTGTAGGGAAACTCGTCGCCAATCTCACGTGCAATGGAATGCTGCAATGACGAGTTCACCTGGCGCAGCAGTGCAATCCGGCGCTCGACCGAGTCGAGCTGGTGGTATGCCCACCAGATAACCTGGGACACCAGCACCGCGCCAATTACGACGGCGGTTACCAGGTGCTTGAAACTGGTGCGGTCCACGTGAAAATTATAACCTGTTAGTTGCAGATGCGCATCACTAACTAACGGACTGATCAAAGGCAAGTTGGCAGAGCTTACCGAAACAGATAGCCAAGTGCCTGGGGCGAAATCGGAGCGTTGGCGAGCAAACCCGCAGCATGGAAGTTGACCTTACGGCTAATCGCGGGTATAACATGACTGCGTGGCGCTGGTGCGCCGCGTAATACTGCAATAAGGAGGCCTGCAATGAGAAAGGAAAATGTCGCCACACAAAAGGGATCGGCCTCCGCGTTGCGCCTAAGCTAGGCTCACGCCAGTAATCAGGCTTCACCCGTAACTCACTTCCCGGCTACACGTTCACGCGCGGGCACACAGCGCTGAAGGCTACATTTTTCCCACCGGATGGTTTCGCGCTGCAATGCCGCGCAGCCGCACACAAGGAGTATTTTGCAGTGGATCTAACAAAACTTGGGTGGAATGCCCATTTCAAGAAACATCTTGCGCCATTTGTGGAGCAGGACATGTTGCCCGCACGGGTTGCACGCGAGGACCGGCGCGTTTATCTCGTGTACGGCGAGATGGGGGAGTTTGCCGCTGAGGTGTCGGGGAAGTTTGCGCACGACGCGCAGTCCATTGCCGACTTCCCCGCCGTGGGCGACTGGGTGGCGGTGCGCCTGCTGCCTGAAGAGGGGCGGGCGATTATCCATGCGGTGCTTCCGCGCCGGAGCGGCTTTTCGCGCAAAGCCGCCGGCCCGCAGACGCAGGAGCAGATCGTCGCCGCTAACGTAGACACGGTGTTTTTGGTCAGCGGGCTGGACGGCGAATGCAACCTGCGCCGCATCGAACGCTACCTGACGCTGGCCGCCGACAGCGGCGCGAAGCCGGTTGTCGTACTCAACAAGGCGGATCTGTGCGAGTCGGTTTCCGAGCATGTGCGGAAGGTGAAGCGCATCGCGCCGGATACGCCGATTTACGCCGTGAGCGCAAAAGAGCTTCTGGGGCTTGATGCGCTACGGGAGCACCTGGGCTGCGGGGAAACGGTTGCGTTCATCGGCTCGTCGGGCGTGGGCAAGTCCGCGCTGATTAACGCGCTGCTGGGGGCTGAGCGCCAGGAAGTGCGGGCGGTGCGGGAATCCGACAGGCGCGGAAGACACACGACAACGCGCCGGGAGCTGATACCGCTGCCGGACGGCGCGCTGTTGATTGACAGCCCGGGGATGCGCGAGCTTCAGCTGTGGACGGACGAGGAGAGCCTGGGACGCACGTTTGACGATATCGAGGAGCTTGCGCGGCAATGCCGGTTCAGGGATTGCAGGCACCGGGGCGAGCCGGGGTGCGCAGTGCAGGCGGCAGTCAAAGCCGGCGAGCTGGACGCGGGGCGCGTGCGCAATTATCTCAGGCTTACGCGGGAGCTTTCGCATCTGGCGGTGCGGCAGGACGATTTGCTGAAGCGCGTTGTCAAGCAGCGCAAAAAGCAGGTTGCGCGCAGGATACGGCGAAGAAACACCGAGCGCGGCGCATGGTAGGATTCGGTGCGCTAGCCCAGATCACTTTCGTGAAGATCGGCCTGTTTCAGGAAGAACTTCAGCAGGCCGGTTCGCAATGGCTTATTACCGTGTACAGGTACTGATATTCGCACGCGTTTTCCTTCTCTGCAGTAGATGTGGTGGCTTCCATGTATGCGAAGTAGCTCCCAGCCGTTACGCTCAAGGACGCGGCTGAACGCCTTGCCGGAGACAGCTTTCATACGACAATCTCTAAAATCCGCGCGGCATCTGCTGACTCAGGCTCTTCAATGTCCACCGACAGGCAGCCTTCCACCGCTTCGTAAAGGTTGCGCAGAAGCTCCTCGAAAGTGTCGCCCTGAGTCGCGCAGCCCGGAATCGAAGGAACTTCGGCCCAGTAGCCGCCTTCTTC
>CAZKNJ010000006.1:0-40384 GCA_964554185.1 uncultured Planctomycetales bacterium
CCATCTGCTACAATCGGGGGAGATGCTGCACGGGGGAACAACCATGATGCTCGCACTGCTGCAAACGCCGGCCATTGACGGCGGCGACACCTCCACCGCCGAAGCCATCCAGGACGCGCTGGGCGTCTCCTACTGGGTTTCGGCCTGGCACGACGTGCTGTCCTGGTTCCAGCTCCACGGGGCGAACATCATCCTGATACTGCTGCTCGCGTGGCTGCTGAGCTACTTCGCACGGATGATCATCGGGCGCGTCACCGCAGTAATTGCCGACTCCCACCGGGGCGACGACCTCGCGGCGGTTGAGCAGGAAAAGCGCACCAAGACCGTGTGGTCGCTCTTCGCCACCGCCGTGCGCGCGGTCATCTACACCGTCGCCGCGCTGATGATACTCGCCGAAGTGGGCATCAACATCACCGCCCTCCTGGCCGGCGCCGGCATCGCCGGCATTGCGCTGGGCTTCGGCGCCCAGAGCGTGGTCAAGGACATGCTCGCGGGGCTGTTCATGCTGATTGAGGACCAGTACCGCGTGGGCGACATTATCCAGGTCAACGGCGGCGAGTTCGGCGGCGCGGTGGAGAAAATGACGCTGCGCACCACCTGGCTGCGGTCGCTGGACGGCAACGTGCACATCATCCCCAACGGCAGCATCAACGCCATCAGCAACTTCACCCACACCTGGTCGCGCACGGAGCTGGAGTTCGGCATCAGCTACGGCGATGACGTTGACACCGCTATCCGCGTCATCCAGGAAACTGCGGACGCGCTGGCGCAGGAAGAGCCGTGGAGCGCGATGATACTGGAGCCGCCGGAAATGCTCGGCGTGGACGAGCTGGGCGATTCCGCCGTCACCATCAAAATGCTCATCAAGACCGTGCCCATTGAGCAGTGGCGCATCGGCCGCGAAATGCGCCGCCGCGTGAAGTACGCGCTGGAGGCGGCGGGAATGACCATCCCGTTCCCACAGGTCACGGTGAGCCACCTGGACGGCAAGCCTAAAGATGCTCCTGCCGCAAAAGCCTCGCCGGAAGCCCGCCCCGTCGATGTGGATTCCAGCCCGCATCCGGATGCGTAGCGCTCACTCGCGGCCAACAGTGAATCCCTGCACGCGCTTGTAGGTCTCCTCCAGGCGCTTCTGGTAGTAGGGGATGTTGGCGTCGGGCTGCTGCGGGTCGTATTCGCTGAGCAGCTTCGCCGCCTCGTAGGCCTTCACCTTCGGAGACTCGCCGCTGATGTAATAGCTCACGGGGTCGCCGGGCTTGTAGCGGTTGGGGTTCTTCAGCGCCATCTCGTACTGCGCCTGACGGTTGCGCCGCGTGGTCTCCAGCTTGCGCTGATAAGTTGAAAGCGAATCCACCAGTATCTCCGTCTTCGCCAGTTCGCGCACGGGGATTTCGCCGTCGGCCAGCGTGCGCTTCAGCCCCTCGTAGAGCCCTTCCACTTCAGCTGCCCTATCCTGCAGTATCAGCCGGATGCTGTCCTCAATGAAGCGGCGCAGGAACGGCTCCAGGCCGCGCGATTTCATCCCGCTGCCCTTGATGGTCACGCGCCCGTCCGCGTCCAACAACGCGTAGTTCTTCACTTTGTACGAGAGCATCGCTTCGTAGACGCCGCCCAGCTCCACGTCCACGCCTTCCGGCATCTGCGCATTCACCTTCTCCACGAAGCCCTCGTAATCTCCGGACTTCACGTATCCTTCCGGCGGCACCAGGTAGATGCCGTCGGTGTCAATCTCGGCGATGCTCGCGCCCAGCCCCTCCACTATATCCGCCATCTGCTGCACCGTCTGCTGTCCTTTCGCCGTCACCCGTTCGGCCATATCCAGGTCGGCGAAGTTCATCCGTGAGGTGCCGAGGTAGCCGTAGAAGCTGTTGATGACTATCTTGAAGGTGCCCTGCCGGGCGTCCAACTGGGCGAACCGCCGCGGGTCCTTGAGCAACCTCAGTTCGTGCTTGATCTCCAACCGCCGCTTGAGCAGCTCCCGCAGCGAGGCTTCATACGCGCCCAGGCGGTCGCCCTGCGGGAAGTACTTGTGGTGCAGGATGAGCGAAGGATACAGGCTGGCTACATCCACGTTGATGACCGGCTTGAGCACGCCGGTGGCGCGCAGGTCGGTGTACCCGCCGGCGAACATGCGCCCCTCCGCCGGATACGGCACGGCCACCGCCTGCCGGTAGTACTCGCGCAGTAGCAGCGCGTTGATTTTGGTGGCGTTGCCCTTGATGATGCAATCCTCCAGCGTGTAGGGGAGCATCTGACTGAGGTGGAAAAAGTTCTGGATGAGCGTGCGCACCACGCCGTCGGTTTCCTCCAGCGCCGCCCGCACGTCTTCGTCTTCCCGCACCTTGGTGCGCAGCCCCAGGTAGTGTGCCAAGTACGGCAGGTCGTAGCTATCCATCTCGCGCTTGAAGATGTCGTAGCCCTGCGCCAGAATCCAGGTGTCCACCAGGCTGCGGCCGAAGACGCGCAGGCGCGGGAACTCCAGCCGCCGCTCTGCCAGCGGCATGGTGTAGCGTTCGCTCCAGGCTTCGCGCCCGCCGCGTCCGAGCTTGAGCTTGACCTTGTGCTTTCGCGCGCGCGCGGCGATGAAATCCAGTATGGTCTTGAAGAGGTTGTGGCCGCAAACAACATCGGGATCGGTTTCCTGTACTAGCGCTACGAAACGCTCTAGCATCTCCTTTTCGCTCAACTCACTGGCGGTGAGCACGGTTACGTCGTCCCCGCACTTCACTCCCAGTTCTTCAATACGCTGCGACTTGTCCGCCGGGTCGGCCAGCTCCTCGGGCGCATTCAGCCGCAGCGCGAGGTGCACCACCCGCACCTCCCCCCACTCCATTCCCCGGAAGTGAGTCTTGCCGCTTGCCAACAGATACTGGTGCGCGAACTCCTTCACCTCGTAATAGGGCTGCTGGTCGTAGTCGCTTCGGTGCGAGCGGTAGTGCCTTGCCAGCAGCTTCACCGCTTCGTCGTACTCGCCGCAATTGCCGAAACGCGCAAGCAGCGTGAAACCTGCATCGCCAATGAGCCGCTGCACCTCGCAGTCCACTTCCGCGTCCTTGAGTATCCTCTCGCCGTCCAGATAGATGAACGGCTGGAACCGCTCGGCGCTTTCCTCCACCTCTCCGTGCTCATCTCGCACGAATACCTTGGCGGCGCTCTCGGCCACGTCAAAGTCCACCGCAGTAATGCGTTCGGTTTGGTCGCTGCCAAATAGCAGTTGGTCAAGCTCACTGGCCATCGCGCAGCAACTCCTGGTTGACGTTGAACAGCAAGGTGGACGGCTTGTCCCGCCCGAGCGACACACGCAGTTTCACCGGTTTCCCGTCGGGCGACGCCTGCTTGTTCAGCTCAAAACGCGGGTAGTTGCTGGCCGCCAGCGCCACCCGCAGCTTGTGCCCTTTGTTCACGACGTAGGCGATGTTTCCCAGATCCACCGCCACCGCGTAGTATTTCCCCCGCTCAATACGGCGGCTGCGCTCATACGGCGGCGGCAGCGACATCCGCGCGCTGGCATCCAGCAGCAGGAATGAAGTCCCGTCGGGATACACGTCCGTCAGCCGCACCGAGATATCCGCGTCCGGCGCGTCAACCGCCAGCTCAAACTGCGCATGCACCTCGCCCACAATGGGCAGCGGCTTCTTCAACTCATCTGTAGTGAATGAGATTACGTCCGGACGCTGCTCCACCTCGCGCTGGTCCGCCGGTCCCGCCGACAGGTTGAGGTTGCGGCCGCCCCGAGTGGGCACCGGGTGCTGGGGATCGAACGTGAGCTCCACGCTATGGCTCGCGCGGTCGGGCAGTTCGCCCAGCATCCTCCCATTCGGCGCCAGGAACAGGACGGCTTCGTCCCCCGATGGAGGATAGTCCTCGGCCCGCACCCAGAAGTTCCCCGGCGCTCCGCGTTCGGCCAGCGCGCCCATCACGAAGTACTGCACCATGGGGTAGTTCCCGCTGAAGGCGTTATCCTCGCCCTTGAGGTAGTGGTCAAAGAACGCGACCGCGTCATCCACAAACGGCATCTCCGCCTGCGGCGGGAACTGTACCTCCCCCGCCGCCGCTTCAAACAGCGTGCCATGGCTCCACGGGCCCATTACAAGGTAGGTGCCCTGCGGCGAGCCGTTGGGCGCATGATGCCGCCGCAGGTCGTAGCCGCGAATCGTCCCCTCGGCGAAGGTGTCGTACCATCCGCCGATGTACATCGCTGGCGGGAACGGAGCAATGGCCCGTGTCTCCAAATCCAGCCCGCGCCAGAAGTCGTCGTAGCGCGGGTGCGCCAGCATTTGCTTCAGGCACTTCTCGTCCCAGTCGCTGCCGGAAAGCCAGCCCTCCACCTGCGCCTTCCGCAGCACTCCGCCGGGATACACCGCGTCGTGGTAGAGGCTGGTGGCCGCCACCATTATCACCTGCGCCTTTAGTGCCGGCGGCGCCGCGCCCGCCATCAGGTTCTGCGCGATGCCCATCGCCGAAGCGCCAATGGTGCCGACTGCGCCGTCGCACCATTCCTGTTGCGCCACCCACTGAACCGAATCGTAGCCGTCCTGCAGCTCGCCCCAGCCGTCGTGTAGGAACGCCACGTTCTCACCTTCGGAGTCGCCGCGTCCGCGCTGGTCCTGCGCCACAAACGCGTAGCCCTCCCGCGCCAGCACGGCGAACCGTTCGTTGGCCTTCCGTCCGTAGGGCGTGCGTAGCAGCACTGCAGGATACTTCCCCTCCTCGTCCGGCAAGTACACCGTCGCCGCCAGCTTCACCTCGTCGCGCATCGGCGCCATCACCTGATCCAGTACTCGCACTGCTAGAAATAGCTCAAATGACAGCGACTGTGGACGGTAAGCGTTTACCGGCGCGGCGGCGCGCAGCTCTTGCACGGTAGGCAGCTGAGACTCCAGCTTCACGCCTCCGCTGGCTTCGTTGTAGTAGAGCGGATCGGCCGTGAACACGAGCATCTTCCCTGCATTGCCCACCTCGCGCGGTAGCTGCAACTCGAACTCACCGAAGTTGTTAGTCAACGTCTGCGCCTGCGGCCTGACGCTCTCATCGTCCGCTCGATTGCGCAAACTGGCCATCGTCACCGCGCCCACACTGATGCGTCCGAGCGGCAGTCCGCTATCCGTGTCCACCACCTTGCCGCGCAAAACCGGCGCGCCCACTCCCGTAGGCGCGCACGCAGCAAGCGCTGCAACCAGAGAGAGAAGTGTAAGTAGTTGAATCGCCCGTTTCATTTTCACAGCTCAAACATGCAGTAATCCGCTTCGGGATTGACGCTGATGCACACCGTCTCTTTCACGCGCTGGCGCGGATGCCCGCCGTACACCAGCGCGCCGCTGGCAAACCCGCTGATAAACCCGCAGGTAGGCATGGCGCTGTTACTCTGTACAAACGGCGAATTGGCGCACTTGAACACCCGCCCGCTGGTAACCGGCATCAGCTCAATCCTCGCGTCGGGCAAAAGCGCTCGCAGCGCGCCCAGCGCCGCCTCCACCGTGTCCTTGAGGCTCACCCGTAGCGGCCGCCGCTTGATCGCGCCCAGCTCGCTGAACGCGATTTCGCCCGCGAAGAACGCCACTTCGGTAAACGCCTCGCTCTCCATCAGCCGCTCCACCAGCTCCTTGACCGGTATCGCTGAAAGCGCACCGATGTCCTTGGTCTGCTCCAGCGTGGCCAGCGTAGTGTGATACTCCTGTTCCAGCTTACGGCAAAGCGAAAGGTCGTGGCGCGCGAGCGCCAGCCACAGCGAGTAGTACACGATTGGCGCAATGCGCGGCGGAGCCTCCATCGGCACAATTCTACCAGAGCCTCTCCTTTATACCTGATAACCGCACCTTCAACTGAGAAGGGGCCGGAGTGGCGACCTCCAGGTCGCCACACCACTGAATCGCGCGACCTGGAGGTCGCGCGTCCGGTTACAGGAACTCCCCCTAAATCTCCCGCCCGCGCAACCGATACATCTATTAGCGATGGTTCGCGGCCTATACACACTTGCGGCCGGGATGCTGACTGCCTCGGAGCAGCTGGATATCACGGCCAACAATCTGGCGAATGTCGATACCGCCGGCTTCAAGCGCGACCTGCTGCGCTACATCTCCGAGCCCACGATGGACCTCTCGCGGGTGGAGCGGCGCAACGGCGAATCGCTGATGCAGCCTATCGGCACACTCAGCACCGGCACGCTGGACACCAGCGTCCACACCGACTTCTCTCCCGGGGTGCTGGAGCGCACCGAGCGCAAGCTGGACGCTGCCATCGCCGGCGACGGCTTCTTTGTCGTCAGCGACGGTAACCGCGAGCTGTACACCCGTGCGGGGAATTTCACCATTTCCGCCGCGGGGCAGCTCGTAACTCCTTCCGGGCTCATCGTGCAGGGAACCGGCGGCGCAATTGAGGTCGGTGGCTATGCCGACCTAGCCATCGGCGAAACCGGCGAGGTGTATGGCGACGGCGAAGTGATTGCCCAGCTACGGCTGGTGAACTTCGCCGACCCGCAGGCGCTCGAAAAGGTGGGCGGCAATGCCTTTGCCGCCGGCACGGGCGCGGCACCCGACCCGGTGCTTTTCCCGCGCCTGATTCCCGGCGAACTGGAGAAATCCAACGCCGGAGTGGTGGACGAGATGGTGCGGCTCATCGCTACCATGCGGCACTTTGAGGCCGCAGCCAAAGTCGTGACCGCAACGGATGACACGCTGTCGCTGGCGGCATCCCGCGTGGGCACAGTGAACCAGTAAAACCGGGGAAGGACGGCCGGCGTCCGCACCAGGCGGACGGGCTCCGGCAGCGGATCGGCTGAAGCTGCCCCTTTCCCCCGAAAATGGAGTAACGCCTATGATGCGCGCGCTTTACACCGGAGCCAGCGGGATGAACGCCCAGCAGTTCCGCATTGATGTGACGGCGAACAACCTCGCCAACGCCAACACTACCGGCTTCAAGACCGACCGCGCCGAGTTTGAGGACCTGCTCTACCAGGCGCTGCGGACGCCCGGCGGCACATCCGCCACCGGCGTGCAGTTCCCTACCGGCCTGCTCGTGGGCCTGGGCGTGCGCCCCGTCGCCACCGCCAAGCACTTCTCGCAGGGCTCACTGGTGCAGACCGACGGGCAGCTGGACCTGGCGGTTGAGGGTGAAGGCTTCTTTGAAGTCACCCTCCCCGACGGCACTTCCGGCTACACCCGCTCCGGCTCGTTCAAGATGGACAGCGAGGGCAACGTCGTCACCGCCGACGGCTTCGCGCTCATCCCCAACATTACTATTCCGCCGGACGCCACCGGCATCGTGGCTACGGTTGACGGCAATGTGTCGGTGCAGACGCCCGGCACTCCCACGCTAACCAATGTTGGCCAGATCACTCTCGTTCGTTTCCAGAACCCGCAGGGCCTGCAGGCGATGGGCAGCAGCTACTTCATCGAGTCCGAGGCCAGCGGCGCGCCCCTCGCCGACGTTCCCGGCAGCAACGGCTACGGCTTTGTGCGCCAGGGCTGGCTGGAGTCGAGCAACGTGTCCATCGTGGAGGAAATGGTCAGCCTGATAATGGGCCAGCGCGCCTACGAGGCCAATTCGCGCTCCGTCACCACCGGCGATGAGATGCTCAACACCGCTGTGAACATGAAACGGTAAGTTATGCGCTTCCTGCTGACAGCTGCGCTGTTCATCGCCGCCATGCTGGCGGGTTCGGCGCACGCGGACGAGCCGCTGGCAGTCGTCACGCTACCGGCCTCGGTTGAGGTGGACAGCCTGCGACCCCGGCTGGGGCAGGTTGCGCGGGTGGAAAGCCGCAGCCCCTCATTGGCCGACCGCCTGTTGCGCATCGCCTTACCACCGCTGGATCCGGCGCAAAAGGAATACACCCTTAGCCGAAAGCTCCTAGCGGGTCTCATCGCCGATGCGGGCGTTGCGCCAAGCTTGATCGCATTCGCCGGCGCGCCGGCCTGCACTGTCATCTTTCCCGGCGTCGTGTACACCGACACTGACATCCGCCGGTTTATCGCAGACGAACTGGACGAGTGTGGAATCAACGTGGAGCTAATCGTCTTCCGCGAGTTCCCGCCGCTGGCGTCCACCGCCCCGTCACCTGCTCTAACACTGGTATTCCCCACTGCGGAGGGCGAACACCTGCCCTCTGCGCTGCGGCTGGTCTCCGGCGAACGCCACCTGCAGACTGTCAGCCTGCGCAACCATCTGAAGTTCCGCGTGCAGGCGCTGCACACCGTCGCCTCGGTTTATCGCGGCGCATCGGTGCTGCCCGGCAACTTCCAGCGCGGCGTCGCGGAGCTGCTGCCAGGTGCAGGGCTGCTCACCACTCCGCCGGAAGACGGAATGGAGTGGCGCGTGGACCTGCCCGCAGGGGTGCAGGTGCTCCCCTCCTACTTGTACGCCCCGCCGCTGGTTGGGCGCGGCGACATCGTCACCGTCAAGTTCGCGCAGGGCGCAGTGTCCGCCGAAACCACCGGCACCGCCCTGTCCACCGGCTCACGCGGACAGACCGTCACCGTGCGCCTGCCGTCCGGCGCGGTGATTCGCGCCGTCGTCACCGGCCCCGGCACGGTGTCGGTCGGCGAAACGGAGGAAAACGATGCTTAGAACGATTGCAGCAATCCTCATCATCCTGCTGGCCTCTGCGCCCGCCGCGGCGGACTCGCTTTTCCGCCCCGGCGATAGCTCCGACCCCTACTCTGTCGGGCTCTACGGCAAGCATCCACCGAAGGTTGAGCGGGGCGACATCCTCAAAGTGCGCGTGAGCGAACGCACGCTGGCTGATGTTGCCGTCGGCACCGACACCGACACCAAGGCGGAGGCGCAGATGAAGTTCGAGAATGGCGGGATGCTCAAGCGCGTGCTCGACCCGTTTTTTAAGCTGCTGGGCTCCGGCGACCTGAAGTACGGCAGCGATGCCAAGTACGAAGCTGACAACGCGACCAACCGCAGCGCCAAATTCGAGGCGGTCATCACTGTCGTCGTGCTGGACGTGATGGAAAACGGCAACGTGGTGATTGAGGGGCGTAAGAAGCTGAAAGTGAACAACGAGAACGAGTATCTGCTTGTGCGCGGCGAAGTAAATCCCAAGGACATCTCGCCCGACCTGGTCATCGAATCGGAGAACATCGCTAACGCTGAGATTGAGTACATCGGCGAAGGCCAGCTCAGCAAGCGCCAAAAGCCGGGGTTCATCACCCAGCTTATCCACACGCTTTTCTGAGGTGAACAATGAAGCGCACTGCAACAATCGCCCTGCTTGCCCTGCTGCTGCTGGCGGCCGCTACGCCCTCGCAGGCCGCACGGCTGAAAGACATCTCGCGCATTGACGGCGTGCGCGCCAACCAGCTCATAGGCTTCGGGCTAGTCGGCGGGCTAAAAGGCACCGGCGACGACCCCAAAAGCGCACCTTACACCGCCGAGGCCATCGCCAATATGCTCAACAGCTTCGGCTTCTCAGTCAAGCCCGCCGACATCAAGGTGAAGAACTTCGCCGCCGTCATTGTCACCGCGGACATGCCGGCCTTCGCCAAGCCCGGGGACCGCCTGGATATCACCGTTTCCGCCATCGGCACTGCCACTTCGCTGTCGGGCGGCACGCTGTTTGAAACGCTGCTGCGCGGCCTAGACGGTGATATCTACGCCGTCTGCCAGGGAGCGGTCTCGCTCGGACGGCCGGTTTCCAGCGGGCGGGCTAGCGCAAGCGAGTTTCCCACCGTCGGCCGCATTCCCAATGGCGGAACCATCGAAGCCGAAGTCCCCTCCACCATACTCAAAGCCGGCGACACCGTACGCATCAACCTCGCATCGCCCGACTTCACTACCGCTAACGCAGTCGCGGGAGTGATTGATTCTATCCTCAACTCCCCCGGCGCGGCAGCCGCGCTGGACGCATCCACTATTGCCGTCACGATTCCGCCGCTCTTCGCCGGCAACCTTGTTGGTTTCATCTCACTCCTGGAAAACGCAGAGGTCTCGCAGGACATCCCCGCCCGCGTCGTGATCAACGAGCGCACCGGCACGGTAGTACTGGGCGGAGATGTGGAGATACTGCCGGTCGCAGTGGCCCATCAGGGGCTGCACTTGGAGATCGGAGCGCAGGGGGGCTTTCCGCCCGCGCCGGTGGCAGCAGGCGAAACCGAGACCCTCGCCAAGGTCACAACTAAGGACGTGGTTGAAGGGCTGAACGCTCTAGGCGCTACGCCGCAGGATATCGTCGCCATCTTCCAGGCGATTGAAGCTGCGGGCGCGCTCCTGGGTGAGCTATTGGTTATCTGAACTGCAGCTTGATGCTGCCAAGCCGACCGCCGGCAGGGCCGGCGATCGGCTCATAATTCGCAAAAAAACCAGTAGTTACTTTGTAGTCTCTTCGCCAGTGTCTTCGCCATCGTCCTTGGCGCCGCCTTCGTCCTCACCGGAACCCTCCTCGGGCGCAGCACCTTCGTCACCGCCAGCCTTTTCGCCACCTTCAGCAGCCTTCTTTGCCTCTTCGTTCGCCTTCGCTTTGTCCAGCTCCTCCGGGGTCGCCGCTGCGTCCGATGGCACCTCGGCCTCGCGCTCGGACACCGGTGGCCCCACCGGCTTCGTCACCACGGTGCCCTGTCCGGGCTTCAGGTCGCCGGTCTTCGGGCACGACGTGACGGCCAGGGCGAGCAGAATCAGCAGGCCAAACAGCATGCAGATAATAGTAATTTTCTTCATAGATGACTCCCTCCCGTTGTCGCTTTTCCCGCGGCCGGCGGACGCCGACCGTGAAGCACTATTATATCCCGCCTTGCGGCGAAGGGCAAATCAGCGGGAAATCCGCTATCCAGCCCCGGCAGGAGGCTTGCGGCGGCTTGTCCAGCCGCGAGACAAGCGTTCAGCGATGACGCCTAGGGCAAGCGAGATGAGTCCTGCGCCAAAGAGGACCAGCGGCCAACCTATCTCGTTCTCGAAGTACTCAAAACCAAACTGGAAGACGAATATCACGAGAAAGAGCGTGCCGACGTAAAGGAATGAGCGCACCTGCATCCGCTGGCCGAAGTAGATGGACGCGGCTATTAGCGCAAGCCAGATGAACTCTCGGTACATCTCGCTTTCCGCCGTCCCGATTATCATCCCGCCGGAAAGGGCCAGGATGCAGCCGAAAGCGCCGAAGATCCCACGGTAAGGTGAAAGCTCCACGTAGCCTTGCCTGTAGAGCGAAACTGCGCCTGCCGCTAACGCGAGCGCGATGATCCCCGAAATCAGGACTGATCCCCCAAACACTAGCCAATCGTGGTGCCAGCTATGCGTATCACCAAGGAACGGGCGGATATATGCACCCATCAGTCCCAGCGCCAGCAGCGGAATCGTCATCCCCAGCACGGGCGGGACGTAGAGGAGTTTCGCCTCTGCCTGGGCGCCCAGTTTCTCCAACCTGAGCGCGATGGAGGCGACTACGCCCGATGCTATCAGCGCCCCCCAGAAAAACGCGCGCGCGACGATCTCCTCGTCGTTGGAGGTGGTGAAAATGACTGAGCAGATGGCGCCGATGCCGAGGATAGTACTCACGCCTGCAAGGAAGGTCCAACCGAGATGCCCCAGAGACTTGCGGCAGAGCATGTAGCCAATAGTGGAAACCAGCAGGGCAACTCCCCAGGGGAACTGCGAGGAATGCTCGCGGTAGGCGAAGATGAAATCGAACTTCAGCACTTCGCTGCTCACTGCGAACAGCACGAAAGGCATCAGCAGCCCCGCCGCGAAGAGGAAGTAAGTCGCGGTCGCTTTCTCGCGTGCGCGAAGGAGGATTCCGCCACATAGCGCGCAGAACAGCATTGGCACCAGCAGCGCAAGGAAGCGCTTCACGGGCGACCACTGCAGCCAGTTGATGGTCACGAAGAACGCGGCTGCGCAGACAATGATGAGTACACCGATGAAAAGGAAGATGCGCCCGAAGGTGATGCGTGACACATCAACGAGGGGCAGGCCGGGCGTCTGGCGCTTCAGCGGGGGCGAACCCGTCATTCCGGTGGGGGCAAGCAGGCTGCGGGCTTCGGCGTATGTTTCAGTGATCTCACGCTCGCTCCAGCCGGCTGATGCCAGCTCCGCACGCACCTGCGCCTCATCGCGCGCTAGCGCAATGGACTTGATCACGTAGCGGCTCAGTTCACGGTCTACCACATCCCCCTCCTGTATTTGCCGCGTGCAGGCCTGCCTGCCAGGCGGCTATTTCTCGCCGTCACAGTACTTGTGGCCGATGCAGTGCGCCCAGTAGAGCTGCAGATTGTGCCGTTCCATCAGGAACTGCACCACCGGGCTGAGTTTCACCGGTGTCAGCTCCTGCGCCTTGAGCATGCCGAACCACTCCGGCACCGAGTGGCCCGTGTGTTGTGCAACCTCTTCGTCGGTCGCCAGTTCCTTCTTCTTGGTGGACATCGCCGTTTCCCCAAACACTTCAATTAGAACTTTAACAGCCTCCCCGCGCTGTCCCACGGCCGTTAAATGCAAGAGAGCGGAAGACGGGGTTCGAACCCGCGACCCCCACCTTGGCAAGGTGATGTTCTACCACTGAACTACTTCCGCGTGAGCTTCTATAATATTGGCCCGCTCTCCCCGTGTCAAGCGCAGAATGGCGCGAAGCAGCGCTCGGCGCATCAGCCCACTGGCTAGCCCAATCGCTTCTGGAAGCGGCCGGCGGCTAGGAAGATGAGGCCGAAGGCGATGCCTACTAGCACGATGACTTGCGGCAGCAGGGCGGTGATGTCCGTTCCCCGGATGACTATGCCGCGCACGATGTTGATGGCGTAGGTCATCGGCAGCAGGAAAGTAATCGGGTAGATGACTGGTGGCATGGACTCGCGGGGGAACATGAATCCCGACAGCAGGATGGAAGGGATGATAACCAGGATTGCCATCATCACCGCCTGCAACTGGTTGCGGGCAACTGTCGATATCAACAATCCCAGCGACAGCGATGCCGCAATCCAGATCAGCAGCAGTCCGATGAGCATCGGCAGGCTGCCCCGGATGGGCACGCCGAATACGTACGCCATCACCAGCAGCACTCCCGCACCTTCCAGAACACCCAGTCCAAACATGGGCACCAGCTTGCCTATCATCAGCCCCAGCCTTGAGATGGGCGTGGCGATGAGCTGCTCTAGCGTGCCCTCCACCCGCTCGCGCACCACCGAAAGCGCCGTGAGTAGCACGAGCGGCAGATGCAGGATAAGGGCCAGCAGCGCCGGTACAAAGAACGTGGAGGAACGAAGCTGTGGATTGAACAGAACCCGTACGCTCGCCTGGATGCCCTGAAGCTGGCCGTTCACGATCGATGTCCCCTGCACTCTGAAGCGCGATGAGTACTCCTGGGAAACTCCGCTCACCGTACTTAGCACATAGTTCGCCATCGTGGAGTCGCTGCCGTCCACCAGCACTTGCACACGGCGCGCTTGCTCTTCCCGCGCGAGCGGGCTAAAGCCTGGTGGAATGATGAAGGCGGCGCGCGCATCACCGTTGACTATCGCCTGGTAGGCGTCGTCGTAGGACGCAACCGAGCCTTTCATCCGGAAGACGCCGGTGTTGTTGATACCGGACACCAGATCACGACTGCTCTCGTTCAACGCCAGATCCACCACCACAGCGTTTACATTCTTCACCTCGGTGCTGATGGCGTAGCCGAAGATGGTCATCTGGATGACGGGGATAAGGATGGCGATGAAGATGGTCACGCGGTCGCGTTTGAGCTGCCGCAGCTCCTTCAGCGCCATGGCTCCCAGTCCCCTAAACATGCGCATCCGCCTCCCGCGTCAGGGCGACAAACACATCCGATAGCGTAGGATGGGCGGCGCGAAGGGCCACCTCGCTCTCCAGCAGCCCGGCCAGCATCCGCGCAAGCTCAACGTCGCTGATATCCGACCTGACCTGCAGGTGCGCGGTGTTGCCGTACACTGTGCCCTTCAGCACCGGCGGCAGCTCCAGCAGCCTGGGAAGCTGCTGAGCCGCGCCGCGATGGAAAAACTCCACCCAGCGCGCGCCTTGCGGCGTCACTACCGGCAGCGACAGAAGGTCTTCCGTCGTGCCGAGCGCAAGCAGCCGCGAGAAGTACACGTACCCCAGCCGGTTGCATCGCTCCGCCTCATCCATATAGTGGGTGGTCACGAACAGCGTCTTGCCTTCGCCCGCCAGCTTCAGCAGGATGTCCCACATTTCCGACCGGGCGACCGGGTCAATGCCCGCAGTGGGCTCGTCCAGGAATATAACCTGAGGATTGTGCGGCATGGCGCAGGCCAGCGAGAGCCGCTGCTTCCAGCCGCCGGACAGGGTGCCGGCAAGCTGGTCGCTGAACTGGGAGAGCTGCATGCGCTCCTGCACTTCCCCGATACGCTCATGCAGCTGCTGCCCGCGCAGCCCATACAGGCTCGCGTAGAACTGCATGTTCTCACTGACGGTGAGGTCCGGATAGAGAGAGAACCGCTGGGGCACGTAGCCGATGCGTCGCTTAACCTGCTCCGGCTCCTTCGCGCTATCAAACCCCAGGACCGACGCGCTGCCGCCGGTGGGCGCGAGCATTCCGCAGAGGATGCGAATCAGGGTTGACTTGCCGCTGCCATTGGGACCGAGAAAGCCGAAGATATCGCCGGTAAGCACTTCAAACGAGACTTCCTTGAGCGCGGTGATTGGCCCAAACGTCCGCGTGATGGAATCAACGGAAATGGTAGCTTCACGGTTCATTGGCCCAGGAACACGCTGGCGGTCATACCCGTCCGCAGTTCCACCGGAGGCGACAGCGGCCTTAGCTTCACGCGGTAAACCTGGTTAACCCGTTCTTCCGGCGTGCTGATGTTGCGGGGCGTGAACTCCGCATCGCGGCTGATGAAGAACACCTCGGCCTCGAACGGCTGATCCCGCATCGCGTCAAGCTCCACCTGCAGCTTGGCACCCAGCTTCACCGACGCCAGTTTCGACTCGGGCACGAAAGTGTCAATCCACACTTCTTCCGTACTCACGAAGGTCAGCAGGGCGGCGCCGGGGGCCGCGGTCTCCCCCGCGTCCAGCAGCCGGTCCTCCACCAGACCTTGCGTGGGCGCGGTGACGGTGAGACCCGCCAGGTCAAGCTCAAGCGCCGCAATCTGCGCGTCGGCCTGGCGTGCCCGGGCTTCCGCTGCCGCCAGCTGGTTCGCCGTCGGCCCGACCAGCAGTTGATCAAGCACCGCCTTCCTGGCTCCGGCGGCCGCGGCAGCCGCGGAAATCTCCTGCGGCCTGAGCCCTTTGGTCAGTTTGTCCAGATTGGCCTGTGCCGCCGCCAGTTGCGACCTCAGCCCATCCCGCTCCGCCACCGCAGCGTCAAGCTCGCTCGCTGCGACCACACCCTCGTCATACAGGTGCTGCAGCCGCGCCGTGTTCTTCTCCACTGCCGCCAGCTTCGCGGTGATTGAGTCTCGCTGGAAGGCGGCTGCGCGAATATCCTCATCACGGAATCCTTCCAGCGCCTGGGAATACTGGGCCTCCGCGCCTGCGAGTTCGGCGCGGGCGCGCCTGACCTCCTCGGGCGTGGCGCCGGCCTTCATATCCCTGAAGGTCGCCCAGGCGGCTTCGGCCGCCGCTGCCAGCACATTGCGCTGGGCCAGCAGCACCGCGTCGTCCAGCCGCGCGAGCATCGTGCCAGCCGGCGCTACTTCGCCTTCGGAGACCAGATGCTCCGCCACGGTCCCGCCGACGCGGCTGCCCAGGCGGTACTCCGTCGCGCGGACAATCCCCGAAAGCCTGGTTTCGCGCTGGCTGCAAGCGGTGGCAGCGAGTATGGCTATGATAAGAATGACGGGAAGCGCGACTTTGGCTGTGGTCTTCATCCCCAGGGCGATTATATCATTGCCTCCGGCTCATCAGTCCCGGCAGCGTCTTGCTATAATCAGCCCGTGGCATCCGAGCGGCCCAGCTTGTTCTTCCGGTTCGCCAAAGCGCTGCTTTACATTGCGGGCAAGTTGGTTTTCCGCATCTCCTTCGAGGGCGTGGAGAATATCCCCCTCGACGGCTCCTTGCTGATAGCCTCCAACCATGCTTCTCATTTGGATCCGCCGTTGGTGGGCATCGGCGTGCCCCGGCACGTCACTTTCGTGGCCAAGCAGGAGCTAGCGGGGTCACGCTTTCTGCGGTGGTTCCTGCGCAACGTTGACGCCATACTGATAGATCGCAGCCGGGGACGGGGGGCGTTGGAGCAGAGCCTGGAGAGGCTGGAGGGGGGCGCAGCTATCATCATGTTTCCCGAAGGAACGCGCACCCATACCGGACGGCTAAACCGGGGGCGGCGCGGAGCAGCGGTGCTGGCGCTGAGGAGCGGCGTGCCCGTGATTCCCGCATGTATCATCGGAACCCACGAGTGTTTCCCTCCCGGGGCGAAGGTCCCCAAACCGGGCAAGGTAATGGTGAAATATGGCCAGGCGCTGCGCTTTGACCGGATTAGCGGCACTGATGTTCCCGCTGATCTGCTCGATTCTGCTCTGCGTGAGATAATGGAAGCGATCGAACATCTTCTGCCCGAGCGGATGCGCCCGCAGCCGGAAGAGAAAGCGAGATGGCATTCGCCGGAGGCTAACGCAAATGGAGCAAACAACGGATAATCCAATCAGCGTAGGCGTAATCGGCGCTGCCGGACGCATGGGGCTGGTCATCGCCTCTGGACTGCACGAGGATTCCGGCTTCAGCGTTGATGCGCTATATGACATCGCAGAGGGTGATGTGCTGACTGTCGGGCACATCACTGCTGATCTGGCAAAGTTCTTGTCCGCGCCCACTACGCACGTCGTTGATTTCTCCTCCGGCGCCGGGGTGGACGAGAACGGCGAACAAGTGCTTCGTGCAGGTAAGCACTATCTGGTGGGCGCGACGGGTTACAGCGGCAGTACACTCGCCCGCCTGGAGGCGGCAGCCGCTGAAGCCGGCACGGAGTGTTTGATCATCCCCAACTTCTCGCTGGGCGCAAACCTGATGATGGAGTTCGCCCGGCGGGCGGCGGAGTTCTTCGATTCGGTAGAGATAGTCGAGCGCCACCATCTGGGCAAGCAGGATGCCCCGAGCGGGACGGCGATTGCCACCGCCAAGGAGATAAACGAGGCCAGGCAAATGCCGCCGGGGCCAGATGAAGAGAAGGTCCAGGGAGTGCGCGGCGGGCAGGTCTGCGGTATCAACATACACTCCCAGCGGCTGGACGGCCTGCTGGCGGAGCAGGAAGTTACCTTCGGCGGATACCGGGAGATTCTGCGGATTGAGCACCGCAGCATCACCCGCGAGTGCTTCCTGCCCGGTGTGAAGATGGCGTTGCGGGCGATGGGCCAGCACGCGGGCCTGCGCATTGGCATGAAGCACGTTCTGGAGGTCCAGAAGTGAGAATCGCAATTGCCGGCGCGACCGGGCTGACAGGCGAGGTGCTGCTCAGCCTCCTGCCCCATTCAAGGCTGTCGGATGCAGGGCTCTTGCTGCTGGCGAGTTCTGCCAGCGCTGGAACCACTATTGAGACTGCCTCGGGGTCGCACGAAGTACAAGAACTCCGCGATGGGTGCTTTGGAGATGTCGACCTGGCATTCTTCGCGGTTGGCGATGCGCTTTCCGCCGAGTTTGTGCCGCAAGCCTTGGACGCCGGAGCCAAGGTCGTGGACAAGAGCAATGCCTTCCGCCTGGCGGAAGGAGTACCGCTGGTAGTTGCCGGCGTGAACGACCACGCTATTGGCGCCGAGCGGCTGGTAGCTAACCCAAATTGCACCACCATCGGTTTCGTGCACGCCATTGCGCCACTGATGGATTTCGGTATTGAAGAAGTAGTAGCTGCGAGCTACCAGTCGCTCTCGGGGGCGGGACGGGAGGCAGTGCGCCGATTCTGGGTTGAGGCTGGGAAAGCCCTGAAAGGCGAGCCCGAAACCTACTCCGAAGACGCCGCAGCTGCGCTGCAAGTTGTCCCTGCAATAGACCAGCTAATGGGCGATGAACACAAAGAAGAGGCCAAACTCAGGCTGGAGACCGCCAAGATTCTGGGACTGAGTGCCGACCGTATCTACAACACCGCGGTGCGTGTCCCTATCTTGGTAGGCCATAGCATCGCCATCCACTTGCGCTTGAGCCGGCCGGTGAGCGAGAGCGAGGTGCGTGAAGCCCTTACCAACAACCCGACTCTGTTGCTGCTGGCCACCGGCGAGACTCCAACCAGCTTGCATGCAATCCAGTATCCCAACCGCGTCATCGTCGGCCGCGTCCGCGTCCGCGATGAAGGCAGATGCGTCGAGCTGTTTGCGGTCAGCGACAACCTCAACATCGGCGCCGCTTTCAACGGCCTGCTGATCGCCGAGCAAATGCTCTCCTAGCCGCTGGCATTCGCCACAAACCTCAGTTTCACGCGAGCGATTTAGCTCGTTTCCGCGCCAACCACTAAACATTTATGTGGACTTATGGCTGTTTTCCCACAGAAATCCCAAAAAGCCCCTTAAAACCCCTTGACAGCCCCAAATATGCCCAGTAACTTGGTCACTACGCGGGGGCCTATGTTCCGGGGAAATGTCAATACCAAACTGGACTCTAAGGGGAGAATTCTCCTCGGAGCCCGCTTTAAGGACGGGCTCGGCACCAAGGCGATCATCGCTAAGGGCAATGGGCCGTTCCTCATGGTCTTTCCCGTGGACGAGTTCAACAAGCTGGAAGCTCGGCTAATGCCACTGATGGATTTGGGAACCGACCCGGGCTTGCGTAACTTCATGACAGGCAAGTTTCAAGCTTACCTGACGAACTTCTACTCCAACCAAGCGGAGGTTGATGTAGACGAGCAGGCGCGCATCAGCATCCCCAAGTTCATCCGCGACGAGATTGACCTTGCGGGCGACCTGATTGTGCTGTCTGCGGGCAAGTACCTGCAGATCTGGAAGAAGAAGGCCTACTACCAGCGGCTGAACGACGAAATCGACTTTGACCCGTCCGAGATTATCGGCCGGGCTGACAATCGCGAATAACGGTGGGAGCCGGTCACCGGCGGGTCTGCACCGGCTCCCATCGTTAGAGAGGAATATGCCGTGGACGAAATAGTTCACCGGCCTGGACTTTTGAATGAGGTAATTGAGGCGATGCAGCCGAAAAGGGGTGAGACCTTCGTGGACTTCACCCTCGGGGGAGCCGGGCACTTCTCGGCTTTCCTGCCGCATCTGGAGCCGACAGGGCTGGCCATCGGGCTGGACCGCGACGAGTTTGCGGTTCAACGGGCGGAAGGCCTGAAGGAGACCTGGCCCGAGTGCCGGGTTATCCTCCGGCAGGCGAGGTTCTCCGATGCGGAAGAGGTGCTGCAGAGCCTGGGTGTGGAGGGCTTTGACCTGGCGCTGTTTGATCTAGGCGTCTCGGCCTTCCAGGTTGATGACCCGGACCGGGGCTTCAGCTTCATGGCTGACGGCCCCTTGGAAATGCAGATGGGCAGCGATACTAAAACTGCGATGGAGATTGTGAACGGCTCCAGCGAACGCGAGCTGGTTCAGATGATCTCCACTTATGGCGAGGAGCGGTTCGCCCGCCGAATCGCCAATGCGATTGTGCGCCGCCGCGCCAAGCAGCCCATCCGCACCACCCTGGAACTGGTGGATACGGTTGACCGTGCCGTTCCTGCGTCACAGCGCCGAAACCTCAACGCGATCCGCGCGAGAGTGTTCCAGTCCATCCGCATCGTAACCAATGACGAGATGGACGAGCTTCAGGGCGGCCTGATAACCGCTATCCGGCACCTGCTGATAGGCGGGCGCATGGGCGTTATCTCCTGGCAGTCGCTGGAGGACCGCACGGTAAAGCGCACCTTCAAGTTCTACGCGCCCAACGGCGAGGCCAATGAGGAGTGGGAGCTCATTCCCGCCACGAAGAAGCCGGTGCGCCCCAGCCCTGAAGAGGTCGCCCAAAACAAGCGCGCCCGCAGCGCGAAGTTGCGAGTCGTTACCAAAACACTTAGGGGGGCTCTGAATGGGAGCTAATCCTGCCGAACAGAAGGTGCTGAAGGCCGACCGCATTTACAGCTATGAGGAGTTCCACGAACTCCGCCAGAAGGTCGGCGGGCAACGGGCGCGCAAGGGCGCCATCAGCTTCAAGCGCAGGAGGCAACTCGTCCCTTTTGCGCTGAGGATTACCTACCGCTCCGCCATGGTTACGGGCGCGGCGCTGCTGTTCCTCGCGCTGGGGGCGTACGGAATCCTCACAACCTCGGTGGTTAACAAGAGCTATAAGCTCGTGAACGTTGAAAAGAGCCTGAATAATCTCTCGCTTGCATTGGCGGGCGAGGAGATGGCCAACAAAGAGGCCCAGGGGAAACTCGTCTACAGCCCGGAAAGCGCGTCCGCGCTCGGGCTGGTGCCGGCAACCAAAGCCCAGTACATTATCCGCACAAACATTCCGTCCAAGCGTAATGATGCCCGCACGGTGGACGAGCTATATCCTCTCAGCAAGTCCATAATCCAAATTGAACCATGACAATCTCGGCGGCGTGAAGCCGTCAATCAGTTCGTGAGGAGCGCCCAACATCGCTACCCTTCCTCCTGGCGGCGGCCAGGCCAAAAGCCTGGCCGCTACCCCCTTTTCAGGTACGGGCGCCCTTGAAGTTGCTACCCTTCCTCCTGGCGGCGGCCAGGCCAAAAGCCTGGCCGCTACCCCCTTTTGAAAGCGAATTCAGATGGAGCGAACCTTCACTTTCAAAGCTGTTGCCTTGCTGCTGGCACTATTTGCATTCGGCATTGCCGGCATAGCCAAGCTCTACACCATCCAAACCGCCCAGGGAAAAGACCTCGATTCGCGCCTTTCCACAATGTGGGAGCGCCACGCGCCGCGCCACGCCAAACGCGGCAGGATCCTCTGCCGCGATGGCGAAACCGTCATTGCCACTAGCACCAAGCTGGCACGTGTCATTGTGGAAAAGCACTTGGTCGCCGACCCTGATGGAGTGGCGGACACCTTAAGCTCGTACCTCGGCCGCAGCCGTGATGAAGTGCTCGCTGCCATAACTTCCGAGACCGGCCCCAGAAGCCTGGAGCTCTCCCAGAACATCCCCGCCCAGACCGCCGAGAGCATTTCTTCGGCCCGGCTGCGCGGCGTCTTCATCCGCTACTACTACCAACGCAACTACCCATACGGCGACGGTTTCGCGGCTCAAACTATAGGCTATACCTGCGACCGTTCCGGCCTGAGCATCGGGCTGGAGAAGCAGTACAACGACACACTGGAAGGGACTGACGGCAGCGCGGAATACGATTCCGACCGCTCGGGAAGGATGATACCGTGCACCCTCGCGGCCGAAGATCCGCAAGACGGCGCCGACCTGGTTACCACCATGGACGCGGCCATCCAGCAGATCTGCGAAGACGTGGTGCAGGAAGCTTACAAGCGCCACAATCCCAAATGGGCGCTGATTGCCGTGATGGACCCGTCAACCGGTGAGATACTGGCAGTCGCCTCCCGGCCCGGCTTCGATCCCAACGATTATGCCAAGAATGGCAGCCAAGGAAACGAGGCGAATCCGCTGGTTCATTTCGTCTACGAGCCGGGCTCGGTAATGAAGCCGCTGATAGCCTCCGCCGCGCTGGATCGCGGATGGTTAACGACGGATGAGACTTTCCACTGCACTCCCACGCTGAAGATTGGCAAATACACCATAACTGAAGCGGAACACGACAAGAACCCCGCAGGCTACGGCGACATTCCGATTAACAACATCATCGTCCACAGTTCCAACGTGGGCATTGCCCAGGTGGGGCTGAAACTCGGGCAGGAGAAGCTCTCCAGCATCTTCTCCACCTTCGGCCTCTATGAGAAGACCGGAATCGAGCTTCCCGCCGAGGCGCACGGCATCAAGCCTAAGGGCTATACCCACGCCCGCAAAGGCGAAGTGTGGCCCGAAGTAGTGGTCGCCAATTCCGCCTTCGGCCAGGGGATTGCCGTTACGCCTCTACAACTGATGCGCGCTTACGCGGCAATCGCCAACGGGGGTTTCCTGGTCCGCCCGACGCTGGTAGTGAATGACGAGGAGTTGCAGCCCCAAACGGCGGTAATCGCCGGGAAACAGGTTCCCCTCAAACCGGACGAGAAGGTGATGGGCGCATCTGACGATTCGCTTGCCCCGGAACCAGCTCCGTCCAGCGATAAACGGCGAATCTTCAGCACGGAAACGGCAAACGGCATTCAACAAGTGCTACAAACCGTGGTGCGGGAAGGCACCGGCAAGAAAGCTGCGCTGGAGTATTTCTACGTCGCCGGTAAGACCGGCACGGCCGAGGTGCCCGGCGACAGCGGCTACAAGAAGGGCAAGTACAACTCCACTTTCATCGGCTTCTTTCCCTCATACAAGCCGCGATATTTGATACTGGCGCTTCTCTCGGAGCCGCGCGGTCAGTACTATGCAAGCCAGATCGCCGCGCCCGTCTTCCACGAAGTGGCGGAACGCATTACACTAGTCAAGGAGGTGCGTCCCGAAATCAGCCGTGAGACTGGGGGAACTCCTTAAGGGCATTGACGGCCTTGACACTGGCAAGGCGGACCTGAACGCTCACATCCGCTCCGTCACCAACGACAGCCGCAAGGCTGGTCCAGGCTCGCTCTTCGTTGCGCTCAAGGGTACCGCAACCGACGGCCACTTGTTTGCACCAGCCGCCGTGTCAAACGGCGCAGTCTGCATCGTTCATCAGGATCCGCTCACCACCCCGGAGGGTGTGTCCAGAGTCCACGCGGTTGACACCGGCCCGCTTTACGCGCTGCTGGCTGCCAGGATAGCGGGTGAGCCCAGCCGCAAGTTGCGGGTCATCGGCGTCACCGGAACCAACGGCAAGACTTCGGTGACGATAATGCTCGACTCAATCCTGCGGGCTGCCGGGCGCCGCTGCGCCATTCTCGGCACGCTGGGATTCCGCCCTCCCCTCGCCGCAAACGCGCCGGACACGCTTAGCTTCGTCGGCCGTGGCTTGACCACTCCGGATGCCGCCGACCTGCAGAACCTACTGGCTGCATGCGTTCTGGACGAAGCTGAGTGCGTCGCCATGGAGGTATCGTCCCACGCGCTCGTTCAGCGGCGGGTGGACCACGTGCATTACCGGGGACGCCTGTTCACCAATCTCACTCAGGACCATCTGGACTACCACCATACAATGGAGAAGTACGCGGAGGCCAAGCTCAACTTCTTCACCAGGCCCGAGCTGGGACGGGCGGACTACGCCGTAGCCAACTGGGATGACGCGCTGGGCTCGCGGATTGCCGCAGAGGCTGACTGCACGGTCCTGCGGTATGGAATGTCCGGCGGCGTGGAATTGACCGCGCGCATTCAGCGCCAGAATCTCGAGGGAATCCAGTGCCGACTAAGCTACAACGGACTGAAAGCCGCCGACGCCCCACCCTCCGCCCGCGAGCCTTTCGAGGTGCTGCTGGAATCGCCGCTAATCGGCTCTTACAACATCTCTAACATGATGGCTGCTGCCGGCGGGGCGGTGATGGAGGGCGTAGAGCCTGACGCCATCCGCACAGGGCTCATGCGCGTGAAACGCATCCCGGGCCGCCTGGAGCGCGTGCCCAACAAGCATGGTGTCCACGTGCTTGTTGATTACGCGCACACTCCTGATGCGCTGGCGAAGGTGCTGGCGACTATCCGGCAGGCTGCCGGAGCCGGAACGCGCATTATCTGCGTATTCGGCTGCGGCGGCGATCGCGACCGCGACAAGCGCCCGAAAATGGGGCTGGCGGCGGCGGGCGCGGACATCCTGGTCGTTACCAGCGACAATCCGCGCAGCGAGAACCCGCTGGCGATCATCACCGGTATTCTGGGTGGCATTCCGCACGAAGCGGAATCGCGCTGCATCGTGGAGCCGGATAGGCGTGAGGCTATCGGACTGGCTCGTGAGCTTGCTCATAGTGGCGATGTCGTGCTCATCGCCGGCAAGGGTCACGAGGATTACCAAATATTCGCCGATCGTACGGAGCGCTTCAGCGATGTGGAGGTGGCGCGTGAGCTTCTCCAGTGATTTGCCGCGCCACCGGCAAAGGGGTATGATTCACCTGCTCTCTTACTCACTCTTGGCTGGCGTTCTTTTGGAGCCTGATAATGGGATTTCTGTTTCCTCTGCATGAGGCCTTAGGGCCTCTCTCCGGGAGCGTCGTTTTCGGCAGCACGGAAACGCGCTTCGGCACCTACTGCATCGACTCGCGCTATGCTACCGAAGGGTCCATGTTCGTGCCCCTTCTTGGCCAGCACCGCGACGGCCACCACTTCATAATCGATGCGTTCCAAGGCGGCGCGACGGTTTCGCTGGTGCGGCGCGGACACCACTTAGTCCCGGAGATCATCCGCGCCGTCCAGGAATCCCAGAGTTTTGTCTCGCGGCAGCTGCCCCACGACGTGAGCATCGTTGAAGTGCGCCATACACTGGTCGCCCTGCAGAAGCTGGCAAGCTGGTTCCGGCGAAACTTCAGCGAAGTGAAAGTAATTGGCGTCTCGGGCAGCGTGGGCAAGACTCAGACCAAGGAAATGGCGCTTACGCTGCTGAGCAGCCGTTTCAAAGCAGTTGGCACCGACAAGAACTTCAACAATGAAATCGGTGTTCCCCTGACGCTCTCAAAGCTGGGGCCTGATGTGCACTTCGCCGTAATTGAGATGGCGATGCGGGGCCGCGGAGAGATCTCGCTGCTTTCGCGTATTGCCCAGCCAAACGTCAGCCTCATAACAAACACCCTGGGTAGCCACATCGGCCGCCTGGGTTCCCGCACCGAAGTTGTGCGCGCCAAGGCAGAGATAATTGACGGAATGAAGCCGGGCGATACTCTGTGGCTGAACGCTGATGATGTGCACCTGAATCTGCTGATGCACGAGATCGAGCAAAAGCAGGCTCTTTCGCGCGGCTTGCAGCTGAAGTTCTTTGATGCCTCCGCCGCGGCTCAGACTTTGCCCCCCATCGGCCCGCTGTTCATTCCAGCCGGAGACGATGAAGCCGCGTTACCACCTTACCCCAAGCCAAAACCTGAAGTGTGGGTGGAGGATGTCGTCTACCAGGACATCAACGGGTCAGTCTTCACGCTCTACGCCGGCGGCGACAAGCGGGAGGTGTCGCTCCGCTTGCCGGGGCGCGGTGCGGTGGAAAACCTGACCTGCGCCGCCGCAATCACCTACAACTGCGGACTTGAACTCTCTGAAATCGCCGAACTCGTGGGCAGCCTCACTCCAACACCTCAGCGTCTCACGCCGTATATGCTGGTGGAAGGAGTGATTCTCATTGACGACTCCTACAACAGCAGCCCGGCATCCACACTGGATGCCCTGGAGGTGCTGGCTCAGCTGTCAAAACGAGCACGCGTGATCGCAGTGCTCGGCGACATGCTGGAGTTGGGCCGGTTTGACGCGGTTTATCACCAGGAGGCTGCCCGCCAGTTGCTCAGGATGAAGCCCGCACTCGCCATCGGCATCGGCCCACGGATGGCCGCGCTGCAGGATGTTGAGGCTGCCGGCAGCACGGAGTTGCTTTGGTTCCACGGCCATAGCGAGGAAAACGACCGGCTCGCCAGGGGATTCCCCCCCAGCGCCAACGGCTTGGACGATGACTCTGACGGGCGCACGGAGATGGTGGACCGCACCACCATCGCCCGCATAGCGGAACGCTTGCTGCAGGAAATCCGTAGCAGCGACGATCCTACGGTGATACTGGTCAAGGGCTCACGCGCGCTGCACTTGGAGAGAGTTGTGGCTGACGTGCTTGGGTACTTCGGCAAGGAGGCCGCAATCCTGTGACCGGTCAGGTAACAACCTTCACGATTTCAGCAGTCTTCAGCCTGATTGTCATCTACCCCCTGTACACGCTCCTCAAGCGGGAATTCTGCCAGAGTCACCGCCAATGGGGTCCCCAGAGCCATCTGCAAAAAGGCTCGGTGCCCACTGGTGGAGGGTTGGTCTTTGTCATCATCCTGCTGCTTGGGCTGGTCGCGGGCCTGGTGGGCCTGGGCGAACTGGTAGAGATTCCAGATGGCGAACTCCGAACGACCGGCTTGTTGCTCGTCGCTGTCAGCGTGGCGTTCGGCTTGGTTGGGTTCACCGACGACTACCTGAAAGTCATGCTGCGCAGCTCGCGCGGCTTCCTTGCGCGCTACAAGCTGCTGCTTCAAGTATTGCTGGCGTACGGGGCGGTTCACTTCGCCTACGGTATAAACAACACCGCGTACCCGCTACTCGGGGGGCCACCGCAGGAAGTCCCGAAGTGGCTCTTCTACACGCTAGGCACCTTCCTGCTGGTGGGATTGGTCAACGGCGTCAACTTCAGTGACGGGCTGGACGGCCTGGCATCGGGGCTGGGTCTGATCAGCGCTCTTGCCCTGGTAGTTATCTTCACCCCCCTGGCCGAGACACATTTGACGGGAGCCGAATCTGTACTCGCAACCGCCTGTCTGATAATGGCCGGCTCTCTGCTCGCCTTTCTCATCGTCAACTTCAAGCCCGCCCAGATTTACATGGGCGACACCGGCAGCTATCTGCTGGGCGCCTTCCTGGGAATCGTTGCACTGCTTGGCGGACTGCTGTACTTCCTGATACCGCTCAGCTTGGTGTACGGGGCGGAAGTCCTGAGCGTAATCCTCCAGGTCATTTACTTCCGGTTGACGGGCGGCAAGCGGCTCCTTCTAATGAGTCCGCTCCACCACCATTTTGAGCTGGCCTGCCGCAGTGAGATTCAGACCGTGCTTGGTTTCTGGGGCGCCCATGCTATTGTCTGCGCCGCAACCGCTGTTCTCTTCTTCAAGGTGGCCTGCTAATGGAACTTGCCAACAAGAGAATCGGGGTCTTTGGACTGGGAATAACTGGACGGGCGGTAACCGAGTACTTGCTCAAGCATGGAGCCGTACCGGTATGCGCTGACGAGGTCGCCAAACCGGAGAAGCTCGATTCGCTCACGCGATACGTCTCCGAGCTTGGCGTTGAATCGCATCTTGGCGCTATCCCGACAGGAGCATTCACCAAGATCGATCTGGCCGTAGTGTCCCCCGGCATCAACCCCAAGAACCCGGTGATTCTCGCCGCCCAGGAAGCAGGCACGCCCGTTATCTCCGAGATTGACCTCGCCTACCGCAGGTGCCCCTGCCCCATCGTCGCCGTTACCGGCAGTAACGGCAAATCCACTACGACTGCATTGCTCGCCCACATCCTCAACGGCTTCCGCCGGGCGGTGGCCGCCGGCAACATCGGCCTACCCTTCATCTCGCAGGTGGACGGCCTCTCGCCCGACGATGTGGTCTGCTGCGAAGTCAGCAGCTTCCAGCTGGAATTCAGCCCGGAGTTTCATCCGCGCATTGCCGTCTATACGAATATCACGCCTGACCACCTGGAACGCCACCTTACCTTTGAGAATTATGCGGAGGTCAAACGCGGCATGGTCAAGACCATGGGCGAGAACGACACCGTTGTCTACAACGCGGAAGATGAGAGCCTCCAGCCGGACGAGTTTCCACGTAAGCCGGTAGCGTTCCTGCCCTTCTCCAGCGTGGGAGAAATCGGCCCGCCAGGGGCGTATCTGGAGGACTCCCAGATGTGGTTTATGGTGGAGGGCACTGAAATCAGCCTTCCGCGCACCACTCTGAAGCTGCCGGGCCTGCACAATGTGGAAAACGCGCTGGCGGCGGGGCTGGCGGCACGCCTGTTGGGGGCGAAAAAGCAAGACCTGGACCGGGGCCTGTCCACCTTTGAGGGCTTTGAACACCGCATTGAGTTTGTCCGGGAGAAGGACGGTGTGCGCTACTACAACGACAGCAAGGCGACCAATCCCGAGGCTGCCGTCACCGCGCTCAAATCCTTTGACCGCCCAATTGTCCTCATCGCCGGCGGCCGGGACAAAGGCACCGATCTGGGTGAGTTCGTGTCGCACATCAAGCAGACGGCGCGCGAGGTCATCCTGCTCGGCGAAGCGGCTGCTCGCTTCAGTGAAGCGCTGAGCCACGCAGGATACAGCAATACCCATATGGTCTCCGACTACCCCGCCGCGGTCAAACTGGCATCTGTGCTGGCCCGGCCCGGGGACATCGTGCTGCTCAGTCCGGCCTGTGCAAGTTTCGATATGTTCGACAGCTTTGAGCAGCGCGGAACGGTGTTCAAAACGCTGGTGATGGAGCTGTAAACCGCGATGGTATCAGGCGCCGACAATCTGGGAGCCAGCAGGCGAAAGTCGCTGGTGAGCACGCGCCGCGAGGAACTCCAGCAGATGATGTTCCACCTGCTGGTCGTCACCGGCGTGCTGTTGGTACTTGGGCTCATCGCGCTCTTCTCGGCCAGTACCGCTCCCCTGGCGGCTGCCGGCCGGTATCCGTACAGCGTGGTGCTGCGCCAATGCGGCTTCATCGCCATCGGGCTTGTGCTGATGGGCCTGATGGCGCGGGTGTTTATCCCGCCGATGCCGGATTCCGTGCTGAAGTTTGCGTGCCGCCTGGCCTTCCTGATTAACCTGCTGCTGCTGGTGGCAGTCAACTTCACTCCTCTCGGCCCTGAGATCAACGGAGCCCACCGGTGGCTCAAGCTTGGCGGATTCCAGTTCCAACCTTCTGAGTTCCTCAAGATTACGGCCGTCCTGTTCATCGCCGCCGTGCTGCTCGGCCCGAAGGCGCAAAAGGCCTTCACCACCTTCAGAACCGAACGCGGGAACACGATGACCATCCCGCGTAATCGGCTGCGCATGGCCTTCGTCTACCTGGGGTGCCTTGCGTCCCTCGGCCTGGTGGTCATCCAGCCCGATCTGGGCTCAACCGCGATAATCCTCGTAGTGATACTCGCAACACTTATGCTCATCGGCGTGCCGGTGAAGAGCATCCTCAAGTTTCTTTTGGTGCTGGTATTTCTGGGCGCAGCTGGGTATTTCGTCGCGCCACAGAAGTACTTCTACGCAATGGAACGTATCACCACGGCGATGGATCCAATGAGTGATGTGAGCGACAGCGGTTACCAGATCGTCCAGTCTCTGGGAGCAATTAATAAGGGCGGCCTACTGGGCCGCGGCTACATGAACTCCCTGCAGAAGATGAACCGTCTTCCACTACAAGACCGTGACTTCATCTTCGCGGTATGGGTGGAGGAAATGGGGATGATTGGGGGGCTGCTGGTAATCTGCCTCTTCCTTTACTTCGCGTTCATCGCCCTGCGCCTGAGCACTTTGCTGCCTTTCAGCTTTGAAGCGGTCGGTGTGGTGGCGCTGGGATTTACCGTCTCGTTTCAGGCGTTGATAAACGTAGCGACCAATGTCGGGGTGCTGCCGGTTTCGGGGTTAACGCTTCCATTTTTCAGCAGCGGCGGCACCTCCATGATCGTCAGCCTGCTCATCGTCGGCATCATGCTGGGGCTGGTCAACCGACAGCTTCGGCAGGCTTCGCGGGGACGGTCATAGGGGGCACTGCAAAGATGCACCCAATCTGTAAAAGGGCTATAATCATGCGGACGGGGACCGGCCGATGGGCGACGCTGCGCTTGCGTCAGGCCGGCTGCCCGGAGTTGCGCCGGAGGGCCGGCACCGGCCCGTAGGTCTGATGGTTCTAACTAAAAAAATCAAGCGGATTCACTTCGTCGGCATCGGTGGTGCAGGGGTGTCCGCTTTGGCGCACCTGATGCTGGAAATGGGGTACGAGGTCAGCGGGTCGGATGTCACGCCCTCCCGTGTGCTGGAGGGACTGAAGCAGAAGGGCGCAATCATCTTTGACCATCACGACGCGCGGCACGTGCGCCACGCCAACCTGGTCATCATCTCCACTGCCATTCCCGATACCAACGAAGAGGTCGCTGCTGCCAAAGAGCTGGGCCTACCAGTGCTCACGCGCATAGACTTCCTCTCGTACCTCGCCCAGCGGAAATACTCCATCTCCGTCTCCGGCAGCCACGGCAAATCCACCACGAGCGCGATGATCTCGCTCATCTTCTACTACGCCGACACCGACCCCACCATCGTGCTCGGCGGCCAGGTAAAGCACTTGCTCGGAAACTCGCGGCTGGGCCGCAGCGATTACTTTATTTGCGAAGGCGACGAAAGCAACAACTCCATCCTGCTATTCGCCCCGCGGGTGGCCGTCGTCACCAACATCGATGACGACCATATGGACTTCCACAAGAGCATTGATAACCTCCGCACCAGCTTCCTTAAGTTCCTTAACAGCAAGCACTCCAAAGGCGTGTGTGTGGTTTGCATGGACGACCCGACCATCGCGTCAATGCTCGATTCCCTGGAGCGCCCCAAGTACACCTACGGCCTGTCGGAAGGCGCTGACTTCCGGGCAGTGGACATTGAGGCACGTCACGATTCATCGCGCTTCAAGGTCGTGCACCGCGAGATGGGGTTCCTGGGAGAAGTGAATCTGCCGCTACCCGGCACATATAACATCCAGAACGCGCTTGCCTCAATTGCGGTGGCACACCACTGCGGCATTGACTTCGGCAAGGCTGCCTTCGCGCTGGATAATTTCACCGGCGTGGTGCGGCGCTTTGACCGCATTCTGGAGCGGGACGACATAATGATTGTGGACGACTACGCCCACCACCCCAGCGAAATAGCCGCGCTGCTGAATGCAGTCTCCGGCTTCAAGGGCAGACGTGTGCGCGCGGTCTTCCAGCCCCACCGCTTCACCCGCAGCCAGCGCCTGGCGGCGAAGTTCCCTGACGCCTTTGTGGCGGCGGACGAGATTATCCTCGCTGACATCTACTCCGCGCTGGAGAAGCCGATTGAAGGCATCAGCACCGAATACCTGTACAGCTTCTTTGAACGCAAGTTTGAGCCGGGCAAGGTGAAGGTTATCCTGCGCCAGGACGAAATACTCACGTACCTCAAGAAGACGCTGTGTCAGGGCGACATTATTCTCACGATTGGCGCGGGTGACATTTTCCGTGTCGCCAATGATCTAGCGGCTTACCTGCGCGACAAGCACTTGACCTACACCGGCATCATCCCGGAGGCAACCGAAAGCTCCGCCCCAGAGCACGCGGAGCTCTTTGAGGGGTTGCGGGAAAGTGGCAACTGAACCTAAAGGCGGAATACCGCTCAGCGAGCACTGCACCTGGCGCATCGGGGGCTCGGCCGATGCTGCGTTCTTCCCCGAAACGGTCGGCGAACTGAGCGAATGCGTGACTTCACTCAACGAGCGCTCACAACCCTTCACCCTCATAGGCCGGGCAAGCAACATCCTGTTCAGCACTGAAGGCGTTGACGAAACACTCATCTTCACCACCGGGTTGGAGTCGCTTGGTTTGCCCGACGGAATCTCGCAAGCACGCGAGCTGTTCAGATCAGTCCTGGATTCCGCGGACAACACCAGGCGCGCCGTCTACTGCGAGGCCGGTGTGGCCAACTCCAAGCTGATTGCATTCTCGCTTGAGCACTCGTTGGGCGACGTGACCGCCCTTACCGGCGTGCCGGGCACCTTCGGCGGCGCCATCGCCATGAATGCTGAGAGCGTTCTCAACGTGATGGGCGAACATATGTGGTTCGCCGAGGTGGAGCGCTCCGGCGGCGGGATACGCATTCGCCCTGCGCTCGATTTCACCTTCGGCTACCGCCACAGCTCGGTGCAGCAGACGGTTCTAGCTGCTATCCTGCTTCATATGCAGCCAGCGGATGGCGCCAAGATGCGGGAGTTCATCACCAACCGCAGGGCGGCCAGACTCCGCGGCCAGCCGCTGGATTGGCCGAGTGCAGGCTGCGTGTTCAAGAACCCCGAGGGGGATTCCGCGGGCGCGCTGCTGGACCAGGCGGGAATGAAGGGCCGCAGCATCGGTGGCGCGGAATACTCGCACAAGCACGCCAACTTCATCATCAACACCGGCGGCGCCGCCAGCTCCGATGTGCTGGAGCTGATGATGCTGGGCAAGCGGGCGGTGTGGGAAAGATTCCGCGTTTGCCTAACGCCCGAAATCAAGTTCATCGGCCGCTTTGACCTGGCGCTCCTGGAGTACATCCACCGCGAGGACCTGGAGGCGCAGCCGTGAATCAGCCTGCTGCGCCCCCGGTGATGGGAACAGGAGAGCTGGAGGCTCTCCGCCGGTCAGCGCGAGAGGGCGATGCACGCATCAGCTCGCTGCGCATCGCCGTCGTCTGCGGCGGCGACACCGCTGAGCGCGAAGTATCGCTAACCAGCGGGCGCGGCGTCCACGCAGCTCTCCAGGCCTGTGGATGCAATGCGCAACTGATTGACCTGGACTGGAGCACGTTGAGCCGCGAGATCTTCGCCGAGACCGACGTGGCCTTCCTGACTTTGCACGGCGGGCGCGGAGAAAACGGCGTCATTCAGGGCTTCCTCGAATCTATCAGCGTGCCCTACGTGGGCGCAGGCGTGCTGGCGTCGGCGGTGTGCATGCACAAGCCCACTTTCAAGCGGCTGGCTCAGTCGCTGGGATTCCTCACCCCACCCTACGTAGTGCTGCGCCCCGGCGAGCAACTCAACCCATCCAGCCTTGCCCCACACGGCTCCAGCCGGCTCGTTGTCAAGCCCGCGTCCGAAGGAAGCAGCGTTGGCATCTCTATCGTGCAAGCGGATGAAGCCGCTGAAGCCGCCAGCGCCCTTGCCGCGAAGTACGGCGAGGTTCTGGTCGAAGCGTGCGTCTCTGGCACTGAAGTCACCGCCAGCGTCCTGGGGCACCCCGGCAGACCGATTGTGCTGCCGCACGTGGAAATCCGGCCGGTCAGCCAGGCCTTCTACGACTACAAGGCCAAATACACCAAGGGCGAGACGAACTACATCATCCCGGCCGAGATTAGCGCGCAGGTGTCGGAGCAGCTTGCGCGCTCAGCGTCCACCCTCTTCAATAAGCTCCACCTTGCGCCCTATGCGCGCATAGACTCAATTATCGACTCTGAAGACCGCGTCTACTTCCTTGAGGCCAACACCCTTCCAGGCTTCACCGAACTGTCGCTGGTCCCGCAGGCCGCCGCCGCCGCGGGCATAGACTACGTGGAGCTGCTGCGGATACTGCTCTATCTGGCAACCTACCGCAATGACTAAGCGCAAACTCATTGGGGCTGCAATAATGGTGCTGGCCATCGCGATGTTCGTCGTGGTGGGCTACTTCGCAGTGAAGTATGCGCTGCCGGAACGGACCTTTACACTGAAGGGCGTCCGGCGCATCACGGTTGTTGGCAACTACCTCGTGCCATCCAGTGAACTCCTGTCGCTGGCGGGTCTCGATAGCCCCAGTGCTAGCGAGAAGCTCAGGCCCGCAGTCGTTGAGAAGGAACTTGCCGCCCACCGGCTCATCCGCTCGGCGAAGCTCGCGCGCCGCGGGAACACGGTTGTTCTGTGGGTCGCCGAGGTGCGCCCGTACTTCCGGACCATTATGGGCGGGAAAAAGTACTGGCTTTGCCGTGACGGCGAGTTGATTCCAATGGACGCGGAGGCCGATTTCGGCCACCCCTACGACGCACTCAGGCAGTGCGTATCGCTGAGGCTTGCCGGGATGCAGCTACTGGAAGACCCGGCAATGGTCTCGCTAATCCTGTACACCGCGATGCGGCTGGAGGATATGCTGCCGCACTCCTTCGCCGAGATGCGGGTGGACCTGCGGGGAAACATCCAGCTAGTCACCCGCAGCGGGCTGGTAGCCAAGATTGGGGATACTGAGGCTTTAAACGAGAAGCTTGCGGACTTGCCCCACGTTGTGCGCATGGCTCGCAATACCCCGAACGCAGTACTTGCGGAGTACCTGGATGAGAACCATTGGGTGCTGAAGATCGTGCGCCGCTAAACGCCGTAGACCTTGCGCAGCTCGTCGCTGAAATGCTCCTCACTAAAGAGCTTCATTTCCGCAATACGCGAGAAATCCCTGACCACTATGCCCTTCTTGCGGTACAGCGCTTCTAGCACGGCGAAAAGCCGCTCATCCACTTCAGTGTTGGTCAGCGTTCGCTCCGCCGACTGGAAAACCAGGCGGTAGGCGATGCTGCGGTGGTCCGGCGGTATCTGCTTCCCGCGGTAAACGTCAAAGGCGTAAGCGTCGGCCAGCAGCTCTCCAGCGGCGTCTCTGATCAAATGCAGCACCTCGTCCGCTTGCACCAGAAGCGGCACCAGCACTGCAAGATCGCGTGCAATCGGGGGGTAAGGGCTGTATCCGTGCAGCTCCATCGCCCGGCTGCTCAGCGGCTGCAACGCGTCCAGCGAGAGCTGCGCGAAAGCCACCGTGGCCTCTCCAGTTTCCGCCAAGTCGGGTCGCACTTCGCCGATGACTCCCACGGGCGCGCCGCCCACTCTGATGGTGAACGATCTATCTTCAGCCAGCGCTACGTCCCGCATCGCCTCGTATTCCGGTGTCTCAACCCCGAGCGCCTGCAATACCGCTTCCACTACGCCCTTCAGCACAAAGTAGGGGCTTCCCTCTGCGAAGTCCGGCTCGCTGTGCGCAGGCCGTACGAATCCGTCGGCGAACACCAGTCCTACCGCGCGCTGCTCGTAGTAGCTCTTGCCCTCGCCTTTGAGTTCATGATAGGTGCCGCCCGGCTGCGGCTTCGCCGAATACACGTGCCCAGGCTCAAACATAAACGGCGGTGCGCCGCCGTGGCGGAAGTTGTGCTCAACCACCGCCGCCATTCCCGGCAGCAACGAGCCCGCGAGAAAAGCCTGGTCGTGCGTGTCGGGATTCTCCAGCGCAACGAGCGAGTGTCCTTCGCCGAAGGACTGCTCCGCCCGCCGCACCGACAGGAACGGCTGGCACATTATTTCCTGCCCACCCAGCGCGATCAGCGCGTCCTCAACCTGCTGCTCAAATTCCAGGTCCGCTTCCAGCCCACCGCTGCGCAGCGGCACCACCACCGGCTTCGCCTCTACCGAGTCGAAGTGGTTGAGCCGCAGCACTTCTTCCGCCAGGTCTTCCCAGATCTCCAGGTCGTGGCGCCAGCTCGGCGGATGCGTTTCCCACGCGCCGTTGCTCTCCGATACCTTCATCCCGATGGCGCGCAGTGAATTCACGATGTTATCGCGGTCAAACGCAGTGCCCAGCAGCGCGTTGATGCGCTCGGGCACGAATGCGATGGGCTTGTGGGTGTCCTTGTAGACATTCGCGTCCGCGAAGCTCCCTTCCACATAATCCGCTGCGCCGATTTCCCGCGCGAGATGGATGAACCGCCTGGTCGCCCGGCCCGGCAGCATCGGGTCAATCCCGCGGCCGAACCGCAGCGACGATTCCGACTGCAGCCCCAGGCGTTTGGAGGTGACCCGGATGTTGCGCGGGGTGAAGAAGGCGGACTCCAGCAGCACGCTCTTCGTCCGTTCCCCAATCTCCGATTCCACCCCGCCCATCACTCCCGCGATCGCCACTGCTTTCTCCGCATCCGCGATGACGAGGTGCTCGGTGGTCAGATCGTATTCAACATGATTTATCGCGGTGAACTTCTCGCCTGCCGCCGCTCTCCGTGCGGAGATCGCGCCCATGAGCATCCGCCGGTCGAAGGTGTGCATCGGCTGCCCCAGCTCCAACAGTAGGTAGTTGGAAAGGTCAACGATGTTGCTGATAACGCTCACGCCGCACAGCGACAGGCGGTAAGCCATCCAGTCGGGGCACGGCGCGATTTTTACGCCGGTGAAGTAGCTGCCCACGTAGCGCGGGCACAGGTCCGGCGCCGGCAGCTCGATAACCGGACGCTCGCCGCCTTTCTTGCCTTCGTCCACTTCCGCCAGCGCTGGCATCCGCAGCTCGCATCCCTCCAGGTATGACGCCTCGCGGCCGATGCCGAGGTGCGATAGTAAGTCGCCGCGGTTGGACACCGGCGAGAAATCCAGCACCATGTCTGCTTCCAGCTGCTCGCGTTTCATCATGGCCGGTAGCACCAGCGGGAAGCGCACCGGCGCCAGCTCCAGTTCCTCCAGCGTGGGAATGGTCTTCTGGCTGCGGTCACATCCTACCGTGAAGCCCGCCGGTATCTCCGGCGCCCGGCAGGACATTTCGCGCTCCTTGCCCTCAAGCTCTACGTCGTACAGCGGCAGCCCCGCTTTGTCGGTGCCTACTTTGCGCAGCACTCGGCCGAACTGCAGTCCCGCCACGGCGGGCGCCAGCGGAATCAGCACCTCCGCCTCCACCCCGCGCTCGGTGAGCATGCGCCCGAGTTCCGCCGGGGCGGGAAGCCCGGTTACCAGTTCCGCCAGCCACGAGTAGAGAATGCGCATGAGTCCCTTCCGAAACAGGGATTATAGCAAGAAGCGCTCATCGGCCCCGATGCGCCTGCCGACTGAGCTCGCTACGTGGCCGTTTGCTTCTTATACCAATCCGGCCAGCCGCCCGGAGGAGCGGCCTTGAGCTGCTCAGCCTTCTCCATCTGTTTCTTGGCTTCGGCATCCTGCTTGAGTTCGTGCAGCGACAGCCCCCAGTATAAGTACGCCCGCCCGTAGCTCGGGTCGATGTTCACCGTCGCCTCATACTTGCGGCAAGCCTCTTCGTGCTTGCCCTCGGCCGCCAGCACCGTCCCCCAATTGTAGATCGCGCTGGTGTAATCCGGCTTGATCTCCACCGCCTTCTTGTACGCCAGCGCGGCCTCCTCAAACCGGCGCAAGGCCGATAGCGTGTGCCCCAGGTTGTGATGGTACCGCGGCTCCTCGGGGTCAAGCTCAATCCCCTTACGGTACTTTGCCTCGGCGTCCTCCAGCTTCTTCAGCATGTAGAGCGCGTTGCCCCAGTAGTAGTAGGCATCATCGTCGTCGGTCTCCAGCTCTTCAGCCTTCTGGAACTTCTCCAACGACTCCCCATACTTGCGCAGCCGCACCAACGCCACGCCCCACTTGGCATGAGCGGCCGGCATCTCCTTATCCAGCTCGGCCGCTTTGGAGAACAGCGCCACCGCCTCCTCGTTCATCCCAAGCTCCATCAGCGCTGTGCCCCAACTCAAGTACGCCGCGGTTTCCTCCGGCGCAAGCTTGACGGCGTCCTGGAACTTGGCACAGGCTTCCTTGTACTTGTGCAGTTCGCACAGGACCGCGCCCCAATGCACCAGTATCTCCGCATCATTGGGGTCAACTTCCGTCGCCTTAGCGTACTTCTCTGCGGCTTCCTCGTACTTTCCGAGGTCGCTGAGCGCATTGCCCCAGTTGAAGTACGCCGAAACATCATCCGGTTTCAGCTCGGCCGCAGAGGCGTACTTCTGGCAGGCCTCATCATAGCGTTCAAGGTCGCTCAGAGCGTTGCCCCAGTTGATGTACGCCGCCGCATTCTGCGGGTCAAGCTCAACCGTTCGGGAATACAGCTTGCCGGCTTCTTCATCATTGCCGGCGGCATGGTACGCATAGCCGAGACTGTGCAGTATCCTCGCGTCGTTCGGCCTCAGCTCAAGCGCCATGGAATAACGGCGAATAGCCTCGTCGTGCTTCTCCTGCATCGCTAGCGCGTTGCCCCAGAAGTAGTGGGCTAGCGCATCCCGATCATCGTGCTTCACCGCTTCGGAGAACTCGGCGGCGGCCTCCTCATACTCGCCCAGTTCCATCAAAGCACTTCCCCACTCCCGGTGGGCCAGTGACGGCGGCCCCAGCTCAGCGGCCTTCTCAAACTTCTTAGCCGCTTCCGGTTTCTTGCCATCCTGTAGAAGCGCATATCCCCAGCGCAACTGCAGCTCCGGACTCTGCGGATTGTCCTTGGCGGCTTTCTCCATATGTTTGACGGCCTCGCTCGCTTTGCCTGAACGCGCGAGTGCCGTGGCCAGCCCGCTGAGAACATGAACATCTTCCGGCGCATGCTTCAGCGCCTGTTCAAACCTCTCGCAGGCTTCCTCATAGCGCCCCAGCCCCAACAGCGCGCCGGCCGCAGCGCCGCTGAGGTCGGCCCGGTCGGGTGCGGCTTTGGACCCTTCTTCCAGCTTCTCCAGCGCCTCGGCATTACGCCCAAGTGACAGCAGGGCATTGCCCCAGGCGGCCAGCGTATCCGGGTCGCCCGGTGCGGCCTTCGCCGCCTCCGCGAACTTATCGTTGGCAGCCTCCGCCTGACCTGCCTGTAGTAGGCAGGCTCCCCATTCAGCCAGCACGTCGGCGCGCTTAGCATCCCGCTTGTTCGCTTCATCCAGTAGCGCACAAGCGCGGCTAAAGTCCCCGAGCCCCGCCAGCGCCCTCGCGTAGTCAAGCTTGGCGTTCACGTCTTCAGGTTTCAGCCAGCACGCGGTCTCCAGCTTCTCCGCGGCTTCTTCAAAACGGTTCTCATCGAGAAGCAGTCGGCCCCAGCTCAGATAGGCGCCCGCCTGCTCCTTGTGCGGCCTGCTGGCGATCTCAAAGACCTCAAGCGCCCTCTTGGTCTCCCCCAGAACGGCCAGGGCAGCGCCCCAGGCGTAGAAGAACGCTCGCGGCTTATGCACATCGTCCCTTTCCGCAACCTTGGCCGCAAGCTCAGCCACGCGCTTGTGGTCACCCTTCTCTGCGGCAGCCAGAACTTCCGCCACGACTGAATCCGGCTCCTGAACCACCCGGTCGGCCTGCGACTCCTTGGCGGAGTGCTGGAGTCCAGCGATGTGCTTGTCCCGCTCAACTACCGCGTCTTCCAGTTCCTGTGCCCGACGGTTGGCCTCGGCAAGCTGCGCGGACAGCTTCTCCATTTGAGCGGAGGATGCGGCGCCGTCCTTCGCGGAGCGCCCGACCGCTTCCTGAAGCTCCTCCAGCTGCCTCTTACTCTGCGCCAGCTCCTCCGTGAGCCTGCTGATTTCCTTGTCCTTCTCCTCGGCGGTGCCGGCGACATCCTGATGCGCCCTGGAGGTCGCTTCGACCTCTTTGCGCGCTTCCTGCAGCGCCTGCTCGAATTCCGCCTTCATCTTGGCGGCATCAGCGTCGCGCTTTTGCAGCTCCTCGTCCTTCGCCTTGGCAGATCTCTCAGCCGCGTCCAACTGCGCCTTGAGGTCAGCCAGCGCTTTGTCCCATTCGGACTTGGAACCCGCTACTTCAGCTTCGCGTTTGCGCAGCTCCTCGTTCTTCTGCGCGGTGGATTTCTCGGCAGCGTCCAGCCTGGACTTCAAGCCTGCCAGATCCTTCTCCAACTCCAATTTGGAACCAGATGCTTCAGCTTCGCGTTTGCGCAGTTCCTCTTCTTTCTCCTTGGCCGCTTTCTCGGCCTCATCCAATCTGGTTTTCAAGTCACTTAGCGCCCTTTCCAGCTCGGATTTGGAGCCCTCCACCTCATCTTTATGTTTGCGCAGCTCCTCCTCCTTTCTCTGAGCCTCCTGCTGGGCTTCGCCAAGTTTCGCTTGCGTTTCCGCCAGAGTCTTCTTCATTTCCTCCGCCGCTCGCGCGGCCCCTGCTTCGGTCTTGGTCAACGCTTCCTTGCTGCCGCTGAGCTGTTTTTCCATTTCGGCGAGCTTAGACTGGGCGTCGGCCAGGACCTCTTCTCTTTCCTTCACTTCCGCATCGCTGGCAGCGTATTTAACCGCCAGTTCCTCTTCCTTGGCCTTGGCCGTTGCTGCCGCCTCCGCCATTTGCGCATCTTTTTGTTTGAGCTGTTGCTCAAGCTCATCAGCCCGGGTGGAACCTTCCGTTGCCTTGGCCTCGGCACCGGCCAGCTTCTTCTCCATCTCCGCCAGTCTGGCTGCAAGCTCCTTCTCCTGGGCTTCAGCAGCCGCGAGCAGCTCCTCGCTCGCCTTAATCTCCTTCTCGTGGCTGGCGGCCTCTTCTGCCAGCTTCGCCGCTGCTGTCTCCATCTCGGCAATCCTGGCCTGGGCCGCTTTCAGGGCGTCTTCCCGCTCCTGGACGGTCTTGTCGCCTTCCGCCAGCGCGCCATCCTTCTCTTTCAATAAGCTCTGCAGTTGCTCTGTCTCCTCCCGCACCTTCTTGAGCGCGGCTTCAGCCTCGTTGGATTTGAGCGCCAGCTGCGCTTTCTCTGCCGTGAGCCCGTCTGCCCGCTTCTCGGCTTCGGTTTGTCCTTTCTCGGCCTCAGCCACCCGCGCTTCCACGCCCTTAAGAGCAGCCTGCAGTTCCGTCACCTTGCCCTCAAGCTCCTTCGCCCGGGCGGATTCACGCTTAAGTGCCTCCTGCGTCTCTTCTGCGCCGGCGGCAAGCGTTGTGATATGGGCGTCGCGCTCGGCGATGAGAGCTTCTACGCTCTTGATACGCGCTTCCTTCTCTTCCATCTGGGCCTGCAGTACCTTGCTTCGGTCAGCGTGCGTTGAGCCTTCCTGCGCCTTGAGTTCAGCTTCCTTGAGTTTGGTCTCCACTTCCCTCAGCCGGGCTTCAAGCTCCTCCGCCTTCTTCTTAGCGGCGCGAAGGCCGGTCTCGCGGGTTGCCCCCTCCTTTAGCAGACCTTCGGCGCGGATGTGCTCGATCTTTGTTTCCTCACTGCTCTTGCGCAGCGCTGCTTCTAGCTCTGCGAGCTTTGCCTCCAGCTCGCGCACCTGGGTGCTGCTTTTGGCGAGCTGCGCCTCCAACGTCTTGCTGGCCTCCTCGCCACCCTTGGCAGCCTGATCGCGCGCAGCTAGATGCTCGTTCAGCTGAGCGACCTGCTTGTCCTTCTGCGCAAGGTCCGCCTCCAGCGTCTTGA
>CAZKNJ010000006.1:40484-60002 GCA_964554185.1 uncultured Planctomycetales bacterium
TTCAGCTGAGCGACCTGCTTGTCCTTCTGCGCAAGGTCCGCCTCCAGCGTCTTGACGCGGGCTTCCAGCTCCTCGGCCTTCACCGAGTGCCCGGCGGCAGCATCCTCATGCTCCTTGGCCGCTGTCTCAATGGACTTCACCTGCTCCTCAAGCGCCTGCCGCTCCTTTTCCAGGCGCTCGCCATGCGCCTTGCTTTCGGTAAGCTCAGCATCAATGGTCTTGACGCGGGCAAGTTGCTCCGCGAGCTGCGCGTCCAGCACTTTGACGTGCGCTTCCCGCTCGTCCACTGTAGCCTGCAGACCGGTTAGGCGTGCATCATGTTCTTCGGGGCTTGCGGTCTTCTTCAGGGCTTCCAGCGTGGACAATGCCTCTGAGAGTTTTCCCTCCAGTTCTTTGGCCTGGTTCTCGCGCTCGGCCGCGAGCGCCTCCAGCGTGGCGACCTTCTCCACCTGCGCCTTGTCCACCACGGGTTCCGCCGGCTTTGCCGACTCCAGTTGTTTCTGCAGCGTCTCCAGCTTCGTCGCAAGCTCACTGGCCTTCTTCGTTTCTTCCGCAAGCGCGGTTTCCTTGTTCCTCAGCTGTGCTTCCACCTCGGCGGCGCGCTGTTCCGCTGCCGCCGCCGCCTTGTCCGGCGCCACCGCCTTTGCGGGTGCTGCGGCTCCGCCGCTCCCCTGGGACTCCAGCTCCTTGATGCGGCGGCTCTGCATCAGCATCTTGCCCTCAAGCTCACGCACGCGCTGTTCCAGCTGCTCCTTGCGCGCGTCCTTCGGTAGTGGCTTCAGCTCTGCTTCCACCGGCAGCTCCGCCGTGGCAGTCGTAGCAGCTGCATCCGCACCCACCGAAGCTTGAATCTCCTCCCTCGTCTCCTCGTACTCCTTCACTAGCTCGGGCAGCTTGCCCACCACGCCGGCAGCCTTCGCCTCGGGAACTCCCACGGCCTTAAATAGCCGCTTCCAGCCTTCATCGGAGGTCAACTCAACGCGGTCAGATGAAATGAGCACGGCGGGTGTGGAGAACGGCTCAAAGAACGCAGCAATCGGCTTCTCTTTGGGGAAAGCGCGGTGGAAACGGTTCAGCTCGCCGACGCAACCAAGCGAGCGTGACCACGGCCTGGAACAGACGACAACGAAGTGCCTGCATTTCTGGACGGCGGCATCGGCCGCAGCCTCAGATTGGTCGCCTTCGTCGCGGTTTTCGTCAAACCAGACCTTCAGCCCGCCTTCAGCCAGCACCTTGCTGAGCAGTTTGGCCTCAGCCAGTGCCGACTGCGGGTGGAAGCTTATGAAGACGTCATAATCCGGTTCCAAGCGCCTACTTTCCCCCTTCGGCCGCTTCTGAGCTTCGTATTCTACCAAATAAACGCGCGTTTAAGCTCGCGCTGCAATGCGCTTTGCACACGCGTTATAATCTACCCCCGTGAAAACGGAAGTCAGTGCCTACTGGCTCGGGAGAATTGGCTACCTGCAGTGCCACCGGCTGCAGCTAGCGCTGCACGAGAGGATTGCCCGGGGAAACCACCCACCTTCGCTACTGCTGCTGGAACACGACCCCGTAATAACCCTCGGCCGTCACGCTAACACTGCGAACGTCTACCTCCCAAAAGCTGAACTGGAGCGCCGGGGCGTGGAGGTTCACGAAATAGAGCGCGGTGGCGATGTCACCTATCACGGGCCGGGCCAGTTGGTAGGATACCCGCTGCTGCACCTGAAAAGCATGGAGCTCACCGTGGCTGAGTACATGCGGCGGCTGGAAGACAGCCTGGTCTGGCTGCTCAAAGACATCAGCGTTACCGCGACCCGTGAAGCAGGCTTCACCGGCGTCTGGCACGAGACCGGCAAGATCGCCGCTATCGGCATCGCTGTACGGCGCTGGGTGACGTACCACGGTTTCGCGCTCAATGTGACCACCGATCTGAGCTATGCCACGCTCATCAACCCTTGCGGCCTTTCGCGCCCGGTGACCAGTATTGAGAAGGTCTCAGGCGTCAGCCCGACCACTGAAGCAGTGGCGCTGGCATACCTGGGGCCGTTCACCCAGGCGTTTGAAGTTGACACCATTGAGCTTTCCTTCGGCGAGCCGGAGCTGGAAGACGACGGCGGCTAGCGCAGCGCGCCGAGCATCGCGTCAACTTCTTTGGTGAAATCCTGCGCGCTGAGCCCCCATTCTCCCATCCCGATGAGCAGAAAGAACTCCACGTTTCCCTTGGCTCCACGGGGCTCCGCAGGGCGAACCCGCTCAACCCACCAGCCCTCAGCCGCTAAGCTCTGAAAAGCGTCCAGCAGCACTTCCCGGTGCAGCTCCGGCGCCAGAACCACTCCGTCCCGGAACCAGCCCTTGCGCTCATGCTCTGGATCGGGCCGGCGCTCAAACTGCGGCTTCAGCAGAACGATGCCCTTCGGGTCTGTTACGAGCAGCGGCCGAATGAATTGCAATAGCCAGATGCCGGAGATGAACGACACGTCCACCGTAAACACTGAGCACTCTTCGGGCACCTGCTCTGGCCCAAGCTCGCGCGCATTCATTCCTTCCACCGGGACAACGCGTTCGTCCGACCTCAGCCTTCCGTCCAGCAGCCCCACTCCCACATCAACCGCGTACACCTTCGCGGCGCCCCACTCCAGTAGCACTTCGGTGAATCCGCCGGTCGACGCGCCGACATCAATACAGGTGTTTCCGCTTATGAACTGCGCCTCTTCACCAAGCGCTTGAAGGAAGTTGCGTAGCTTGAGCCCGCCACGCGAGACATAGGAGCAATCGTCCACTACTAGCTCTATCTCGGCGTCCATCGGGACCGCCATTCCCTCACCCGTGACCGCCTTACCGTCAACGAGCACCTTCCCCTGCATTATCAGCGAGCGGGCAATACGCTCGTCAGGTGCAAGCTCCCGGCGCAGCACTTCATCCAACAGCTTGCTCTTCTTCACGAGAGGTTCACCGTCATCGCATAGGCCGTGAAGAAGCCTATGATGCAGCCCACCGCGGCTTCCATCCAGTCGTGTCCCAGCACTTCCTTGAGCACCTTGAAGTCGAAATCACTCACCATCCTGCCCTTTATCAGGTCGGGAATGATGCGGTTGAGCATCTGCGCGTGGTCGCCGGCGGAGCGCCGCAGGTTGGTGGCATCGTAGACGACCACCGCAGCCAGCGCAGCGGCCAAGGCGAATTCGCTTGTCGCCACCCCGACTCTGAAGCCCATCATGGTCACCAGCGCGACGACAAACGCCGAGTGCGAACTGGGCATTCCACCCGCGTCAAAAAGCTTCGCCAGGTTCAACTGCCGCTCGGAAAAGAGGTAGAAGAGGGTTTTCGTCACCTGGGCGAGCAACCAAGCGAGAAGTGGAACCGCAATGAGAATGTAGGTACTGAGAAACTCGGCCATTTCGCGCGGCGATTATACCAGAAGCCGCCCGCCTCCCTCGCCAGCAAGCCTTTGGGGGACGAGGTTCAAATACCAGCAGGGACAAGGTAGACTTAAGTGCAGGCGCATACTGTGGCAATAGACAGGGGCAAAACCGGCCGAAACGTAATCGTGCTGCTGGTGGAGGACGCCACCTCCCAATCAGGCGGCCACGATGAAAATGCGTCTGCCTCCGCCGATACCATTCAGGCCGGCCTGTTCGCCAACAGATATGGCTTTGACGAAGGTGGCCCGCAGGAGGACTTCGACTTCATTGAACTCGTCATCGCGGACGACCTGTCCATCAGCTCCGTGATGCGGGCGAAGTTACGCCGTATCTCGCCGCGCACCTACATCGGCAGCGGCAAGGTCAACGAAGTGGCGGAGGCTGTGCGCCGCCTGCGCCCGGACGCCGTAGTAACGAACGGCCAGCTATCTCCCGTTCACCAGCGCAACCTGGAGGAAGAGTGGAGCACCACCGTCCTCACCCGCGCCGACATCATTTTCGACATCTTTGAGCGCAACGCCAGCACTTCCGAAGGCAAGTTGCAGGTGGAGCTGGCGCGGCTTAGTTACGAGCTTCCGCGCGTGACCGGCATCGGCAAGGAACTATCGCGCACCGGCGGCGATATGGGTACCCGCGGTGGCGGCGGCGAGCAAGTCACCGCCATGACCAAGGATCGCATCCGCAAGCGCATCCGCCAGCTGGAAACCCGGGTGGAGAAGCTCAAAAAGGTGCGTGAGCTGCGCCGCAAGCGCCGCGTGCGCGCTGGGATGTTCACCGTCAGCCTCATCGGCTACACCAACTCCGGCAAGTCCTCGCTGCTCAATGCGCTCACCAAGAGCGATGCGGAGGTCGCCGAGCGCTACTTCACCACGCTGGACCCCACCTCGCGCAGCCTCTACCTGGGCAGCGGCACGCGCATAGTCCTTAGCGACACCGTGGGCTTCCTCAACGACCTCCCGCCGGAGCTCAGTGCGGCTTTCCGCGCCACGATGGAGGAGGTCGCCGAGTCCGATCTCCTGCTGCACGTGGTTGATGCTTCCCGCGAAAACGTTGTCTTCCGGCTGGAATCCGGCTCCCGCATCCTGGAGGAGTACGGCTTCAGCGCCATTCCGCGCGTGGTGGTGTTCAACAAGATCGACCTGCTGGACGACGAGGAGCACCTTGCGCGGCTGCAGGAACAGGTTACTGGTTCCGTCGCGGTTAGCGCCCACACCGGCAACGGACTGGACAAGCTGATGCAAGTGCTGTGCGATGAAGCGGAGACCCGCGTAACAGACTAATCCAGGCTGCACCAATGGTAACCAACGATATGAAGCTCACACTTCCCATCGCAGGAATGACCTGCACTTCTTGCGCGCACACGCTCACCGGCACTATCGCCTCGGTTCAAGGCGTGCTTAACGCCGAGGTTGACTACGTGAAGGGTGAAGCTATCGTCGCCTATGACCCTAAGGAGACGAAGCGTGAAGAGATACTCCGGGTCATCCGCGCCGCGGGCTACGACCCGCAACTGGCGGAACTGAACCTGCGCATCGAGGGAATGACCTGCGCCTCCTGCGTGAAGCGCGTCACGACTGCGCTTCTGTCCCTGCCGTGGGTCATCTCCGCTTCGGTGAACCTCGCCACCAATTCAGCCCGGGTTACCGCTGCTGCGGGCGGATTCGACCTGCGCGAAGTCAACCGCGCCCTGGCTGAGGCAGGCGAATACCGCGCCTTCAAAGAAGATGCACAAGGCGAGACGGGAATGGAAGAGCGCGAGCGGCGCCGTTTGCGCCGGGCCATTGTGCGGCTGACGGTAAGCTGCATCCTCGCTGCAGCCACGGTCACACTTGCGATGGGCAGCGATGCTCTCGGCGTGGGTAAGGAACTCAGTCGCTGGCTGCAATTCGCACTCGCCACGCCGGTGTATTTCTACGGCGGCTGGCCGTTCCTCAAGGGGATGGTGAACACCATCCGCCGCTTCACCGCCGATATGAACACGCTGGTGGGACTCGGCTCCAGCGCCGCCTACTGGTTCAGCGCCGTCAGCATGCTCGCGCCCGGACTTCTGCCCGCAGCGCTCATGCGCGAAGGACACGCGCCCATCTACTTCGAGACCGCTGCGGCCATCATCGCGCTCATTCTCGTGGGCAAGACGCTGGAGGAATGGACCAAGGGCAAGACCGCCGGCAGCATCCGTGCCCTGATGAAGCTCACTCCGCCTACCGCCACCGTCATACGCGGCGGCGAGCCGGTGGAAGTGCCGGTGACGGAGGTACTGGAGGGCGACACCCTCCTGGTGCGCCCGGGCGACCGCATCGCGGTGGATGGCGAAGTCGTGGAGGGCCATTCCGCCGTGGACGAGAGTATGGTCAGTGGCGAGCCGCTGCCGGTGGAGAAGGCCGCCGGCGACACAGTCCTTGCCGGCACGGTCAACACCTCCGGCTCCTTCCGCTTCCGCGCCACCAAGGTCGGCGGCGACACCGTGCTGGCCCAGATAATTGAACTCGTGCGTGAAGCCCAGTCCAGCCGTGCGCCCATCCAGGGGCTGGCGGATTACGTCGCCTCCATCTTCGTGCCCTCCGTCTTGCTCCTCGCGGCCATCGCTTTCGTGCTGTGGCTGCTGTTCGGCCCCGCTCCCACCCTCGCCTACGCCCTGGTGGTCGCCATCAGCGTCCTCATCGTCGCCTGCCCTTGCGCGCTCGGCCTGGCCACGCCCACTGCGCTGGTGGTAGGCATCGGCAAAGCTGCGGAAAACGGCATCCTCATCCGCAACGGCGAAGCCCTTGAACGCATCAGCGGCTGCGACACCGTGCTGGTGGACAAGACCGGCACTCTCACCGAAGGCCGCCCCTTTGTCACCGCAGTGAAGGCCACCGGTGATTTCTCCGAAGAAGAAGTGCTGCGCCTGGCCGCAGCGCTGGAGGCCAGCTCCGAGCATCCGCTGGCCCGCGCGGTGGTTGACGCCGCCCGCGAGCGCGGTATCAGTGATTTCCCCTCAGTTGCGGACTTCACCAACCACGCTGGCCAGGGCATCTCCGGCAAGGTTGATGGCGCCGAAGTGCTGGTCGGGCGCGCCTCGCTGCTGAGGGAACGCAACATCGACGTGCCCGCAACTCCGCCCACGGGAACCACGACCTTCGTCGCCCGCAACGGCGCTATTCTGGGGGCCATCAGCCTGGACGACCGCGTCAAGGCAGACTCCGCCGAGGCGGTCGCCGCGCTCAAGCGCATGGGCTACCGGGTGCTGATGCTCACCGGCGACGCTCTGGCGGCGGCGGAGCGCGTGGCGGGCCAGACCGGCGTAGACGGTTTCATCGCCGAGGTGATGCCCGAGGACAAAGCGGCCCAGGTCAAGCAACTTCAGGCAGATGGCCGCAAAGTGATTATGGTCGGCGATGGCATCAACGACGCGCCCGCGCTGGCGCAGGCTGACGTGGGCATCGCCATTGGCAGCGGCACCGATGTCGCCATCGAATCCGCCGGGGTGATTCTGCTGCGCAACTCGCTGGCCGACGCCGTGCGCGCGGTGGAGATTTCGCGCCGGACGCTACGAGTGATAAGGCAGAACCTCTTCTGGGCCTTCGCCTACAATGTGACGCTCATCCCGGTCGCCATGGGCGTGCTCCACCTCTTCGGCGGCCCACTGCTTCAGCCCATGTTCGCCGCCTTCGCTATGGCGTTCAGTTCCGTTACCGTCGTCAGCAACTCCCTACGGTTGAGGCTGATGAAGCTATAGCAGTGCGACTAGCGCTCAAACAGCTTGATTCCTTGATGAGCGGCCTTTATGCTACAGTTATCAATCCGCGTGGGGCGTAGCCAAGCGGTAAGGCAGGGGCCTTTGGAGCCTCGATCGAAGGTTCGAATCCTTCCGCCCCAGTGAAACCGGCCAAGCTGCTTCGCGGCGTATTATCGTCTACAACTCAGCACTGCTACAGCTTCACAGCCGCGGCATGTATATCCGCAGCGGCAGGTTCAGTGGCGTGTGGCGGGCGAACTTGCGCACGTTGTCGATGTGGTCGTCGCGCAGCACGGTGTCCGCGCTCAGCAGCTTCACGCCGTTCTTGGCGGTGAGCGCGGAGGCAAGGATGATCCCCGGCTTGAGGTCGTCCAGCCCCACCTCGGTGATCGCCGAGAACGGGTCGGACCGCACCACTACGTCCTTGAACGTATTCAGCAGTTTCTCGTCAAACTTCACTCCTGCAAAGCGCATGAGCTTGCCCGATAGGACGCCCGGCTCGATGTCCTGCCGCGTGCTCTGGCGCACTATGTCGTAGGCGTCCGCAATTGCGATGATGCGGCTCTCCAGCGGTATCTGGTCGCCATGCAGCCCGCGGGGGAAGCCGCTGCCGTCCAGGTTTTCATGGTGCGCGGCGATAATCTCCGCCAGGTCGCGGAAGCGCGGACTGGTGGCCAGCGGACGCAGGCTCACAATCGGATGCTGCCGGTAGGTCTCCAGCATCTCCTGGGACTGCTCCTGGCCTAGCATTATACGCTTGCGGGCGTCCCGCGGCAGGCCCAGCAGTCCGATGTCGTGCATCAGCGCCGCCAGCTTCACCAACGCTACTTCCTTCTCGTCCAGCCCCAGCTCCTCAGCCAGGGCATTGGAGTAGAAGGCCACGCGCTTGCAGTGGCCGCCGAGTTGCTCGTCGTACAGCGTGATGAGGTCAAAGCCCAGCAGCACCATGGCGTAGAAGCTGTCTTCCAGCTCGCGGTTGGCTTTGGCCAACGCCTCGTTCTCCTTCTTCAGGTCCGCGTAAAGCGCGGACACGTCCTTGGCGTAGTTGACCAGCTGCTTCTGCAGCAGCTCCATTTCCTGTTCGCTGTGGTTCTGCCGTTCGTCTTTCGGTTCGTCCAAGTCGGGCTCCTTAACCGTGATTATTCCGCGGAGTCGCCTTGTTCCCCGCCTAACGGTCACGCTCGCTCAGCGTGGACGTTCCGGCCGAAACGTCTTCCGCGTCCTGGTAGTCCCGACGCACCTTTAGGATGGCGTCCATTGCGCCGGTGAACGCGTCCACCACATCCGGGTCAAAGGACTGCCCCCGTTCCCTCTCAATAATATCGCATGCGAGCTTTAACGGGTAGGCGTCCTTGTAAGGGCGCTTGGTGGTGAGCGCGTCAAAGACGTCCACCAGCCCTACAATGCGCGCCGGCAGCGGTATCTTCGCCCGTTTCAGCCGGTTTGGGTAGCCCTGGCCGTTCCATTTCTCATGGTGGTTCAGCGCAATCACCTGCGCGTACTGGATCACCTCTGACTTCGAGTCCTCCAGTATCCGTGCGCCGATGACGGTGTGGCTCTTGATTATCTCAAACTCCCCCTCGGTCAACTTCCCGGGCTTGAGCAGGATGCTGTCGGGGATGCCGATCTTCCCGATATCGTGCATCGGCGAGGAGTAGAGCATCAGCTCCACCTCGCTGGGCTTCATCCCCATTCGCTCGGCTAAGACTGCGCTGTACCGGCTCATGCGCTTGATGTGATTGCCGGTCTCCTGGTCGCGGTACTCGGCGGCCAGCGCCAGCCGGTAGATGGTGTCCAGATGCGCGGCCTTCGTCACTTCGTACTGCTCATGGAGCTTGTCATGAACCTTCTTGAGATCCACTGCAAAGCTGGAAAGCTGGTGCGTCACCGAATCCAGCGCCTGTTCGCGGTCCTTGCTTCCGCGGAACACTACGGCCAGGTCCTGCGCGTAGCGCATAAGCTGGTCGTACAGCTCCGGGTAACCCTTTTGGCCTTCGTTGTCCATCACACAGCTACTTAGCCGGCCTAGCCAAGGACTTCTTCCACCTTCTTCATCAGCTCCAGGGGGCTGAAGGGCTTGGCGAAGTAGTCGTCCGCGCCCGCCTTCATGCCCGCGTCCCGGTCAGCCTGTTGGCCTTTGGCGGTGAGCATTATCACCACGCAGTCCTTCGTCTCCGGGTCGTCCTTGATGCGGCGCGTGGCCTCCAGCCCGTCAATCTCGCCGGGCATCATCACATCCATCAGGATGAGATCCGGCTTGTGCTCCTTGGCCGCCTTCAGCGCCTCTTCGCCGGTCGTGGCCTGAATGATCTCATAGTCCGCGGTGGAGAGCGTAACCTCCACCAGCTCGCGGACATGTTCCTGGTCGTCAACTACTAAGATTTTCTTCATGATCAACTCCAGTGTATTCAACCTGCCCAAACATGTTGGTAACTAACCCCTGGGCAGTGTGATAGTTACCACCGTCCCCTTTCCGAATTCGCTGTCCACCTTCACCGTCCCGCCATGCGCTTCAACGATGTGCTTCACAATCGTCATTCCCAGCCCGGTGCCCTCAATCGCGGTGTTGGAGGCGTCCGCCCGGTAGAACTTGTCGAATATCTTCGCCACCTGCTCGGTCGTCATCCCTAGCCCTTCGTCAGTAACCGTGATTTCGGTGTCGCCATTCATCTCCCGCGCACTAACCGCAATCTTCCCACCATCCGGCGAGTATTTGACGGCGTTACTCAGTATGTTGTCCAGCACCTGGTGCATCTTGTCGGGATCCACAAACATCTGCAACGGCTCCGGTGGAAACTCGGTGGCAAACGTGTGCGTCGGGTGGCGGTCACAGTAGACTGCGGCCAGCCGCGCAAAGAGCGCTGATACATCGCAGTGTTTCTTCGACAGCGAAAAGCCCTTGCCCGACTCGATGCGCGAGATGTCCAGCAGGTCGTTGATAATATTGGCGAGCGCGACCGCCTCGTGGTTGATGTAGCCCAGGTATTTCTTCTGCTTATCGCCCGGCAGATCTTCGCGGGTAAGCAGTATCTCCGAGAAGCCCTGGATGCTCGTGAGCGGAGTACGCAGCTCATGGGCGGCGGTGGACACGAACTCCGTCTTCATCCGGTCCATCTCGCGGTCGTGGGTGACGTCGTGGATGATGGTCACGATGCCGTTGATTTCCCCGCTGCGGTCGCGCACCAGGCTCGTCCGCGCCGACAATATGCGCGTGTCCACACCCTTCGCACCGGGCAGCGTGAAGTCAAACTCGTAGCCCTCCTGCCGCTTGTCCAGCGTGCTGCGCAGCCTATCGCGCAGCGTGGCATCCTCAATTGCGAAGTCCACGGTCAGCCCGATGGCCTCGCTCAGCCGCCGGCCCAGCAGCTCCTCCGCCGCCCGGTTCATTAGAACCACGCGGTTGTACATGTCGGTGACGATGAGCCCATCGGCCACCGACTTCAGAATGGCGTCAATGCGGTCGCGCGCATCGGAGGTGTCGTGCAACACGGTCTCCAACTCTTGCGTGCGCTCTTCCACCTTGCGCTCCAGCCCTTCGCGGTACTCCACCAGTTCGGTTACATCCTGCCCCACGCCCAGCACGCCGACAATCTCACCCTTGATATCCCGGCGCGGCGTGGCGTTTAGCATTAGCAGCACGTGCTTGCCCGACTTGGTTTTCATCGGGTATTCAAAGTTGGAGGTCGGCTTCCCCACAACCGCGTCGTACAGCACGCGGCTCACCGCCGGACGGTGGCTGATTTCAACCAGTTCATCAACCATGTTCTTCCCGAGAATCTCGTCTCGGCTGAAACCCGTGAGGGCCTCGGCCCGCTGGTTCCATTCGTTCACCAGCCCGTTGGTGTCCACGCCCAGTATCGGCGCATTCGCGGTGTCAATCAGCTCCCGCAGCTCCGTGGCCACCTGCGCAATCCCCATCTCCGCGCGCTCGCGCGCCCAGTACGAATTAAGCATATCAGCCACAACCTGGAGTGCCTGGATGTCCTCGTCTCTCCACTCCCGCGGATGGCCTACCGTCTCGAATCCCAGCAGCCCCTCCAGTTCGCCGAGCGCTGAACGTACCGGCACTGCCGCAACCGCCAGCAAGCCGGCCGATAAGAACCATCGCGCGTCCACCTCCGCGCCTTCTGGAGGATTCTGTGTGTCGTTGATTCTAATCTGCTTCCCGTCATGGAACCGCGCCAGAGCCCAGGGAAGCTGCGCCATGTCAAACCCCTGCAGCCGCTCTATCGGCGAAAACGTGCCGGGACTACACCAATCATCGGTATTGTCAGCGATGGTTCCCTCTCTGACGCGGAAAACATATACGCGGTCCACACCTACAGCTTCGCCCAGCGTCTCCAGCACGACGTTCAGGTCGGCGCCGTCGGCCCGGGTGAACTCGCGGGAAGCCCGGGCTACCGCTTCCTCAATCTCCAGCCGGTACCTCAGATGCTCCTCCGCGCGCTTGCGGTCAGTAACATCCACCTTCACTGCTACGTAGTGTGTAGTCTCGCCTTGTTCGTTCTTTACCGGCGCGATGGCGGCAGATTCCCAGTAGAGCTCTCCATTCTTCTTCTTGTTGTAGAACTCGCCCCGCCACACCTGTCCCGAAGTGAGGGTCGCCCACATCTTGTCGTAGAGCTCCGGCGGATGCTGTCCTGATTTGAGGATCCGCGGATTCTGCCCGACGGCTTCCTCGGCGGTGTAGCCGGTGATTTCGGTGAACATCGGATTGACGTATTCTATAGTGCCTTCTAGGTCGGTAATCACGACGATGCTGGGACTCTGCTCAACCGCGCTCCAGAGCTTGCGCAGCTCCGCCTCCGCCCGCTTGCGTTCAGCGATGTCGCGCGCCACTGCGATTACAGTCGTCTTGCCTTCATACTCAAATAAACTTAAGCTCATTTCCACAGGAAACACGCGCCCGTCCTTCGTGCGCTCCTCCGTTTCAAACACTGCGTGCTTGCCTCCCTGAAGGCGCTCATTCACATCATCAATTACATCTGCGAATTCGGTAGCGTTGATATCTTGCGGACCTAGCTGAAGCATTTCCTCCTCGGTATAGCCTAGCCTTTCATATGCAGTCCGGTTAACGGCAATGTAGTTACCGGGCATCCCCTTTTCATCCAGCGTTGTAACGTAAACGGAGTCGGCGCCCAGCTCAAACAAGGTGCGGAATCTGCTTTCAGACTGCCGGAGCGCTTCTTCCGCCTTCTGGCGCAGCCGCTCCAGCCGTTCGCGCTCCAGCCGCGCGTCCAGCACCGGGGCAATGTGCCCCGCCAGCGTCTCCAGCAGCCGCACCTCGTCCTCAGTGTATCCCCCCTCCTTGTTGCCCACGGTAAGCAGCCCCACCAGCTTGCTGCCGTTCAGGATGGGCGTGGCGACTGCGTTCTCCAATGGAACATGCCCGTCCGGCACCTTCAGCCCTTCATTCGCCCAGAAAGTGCGCTTCTCTTTCAGCGCCTGGCCCCAGATGCCACCCCACGCCTCTGGCGGGAACACCAGCGACTTGCCGGGCATCTGGCACTCGTCCCATATGGATCGCGTCAGCGAGGAAGCAACCGCGTTCCCGTTTTCATCAATGTACCCAAACAGACCGAACTCGCTGTCCAGCGTATGGCGGATGGTCTCCATCACGCTCGCGTACATCTCCTCGTCTTCCTTCGTAAGGAAGATCTCGGAGAGCACATTGCGCAGCGCCAGCTCCTGCCGGTACTGCTCCAGCGCCGCCTCTGTCCGCTTTTTCTCGGTGATATCCCGCACCACGCCGATGAAGCCGATAGGATTGTCAGCCTCATCCCGCAGCAGCGTCGTCGTCATATGCGTTATGAACGGCACGCCGTCCCGCGTGACATGCCCCACCTCGCCCTCGCTCACCCCATCCCGCAGAACCGCCGCATTGAAGCGCTCAACTTCCGGCAACTGCTCTTTATTATGGAATATGCTCAAGTGCTTGCCCGTGATTTCCTCTACTTCAAGCCCATGCATCTTAGCCCAGGCGGCATTGGCGAAGGTCAGCTCCCCGTCAAGGGTCGCCACCGCTACGCCCTCCCCCACCTGCTCCACGACCCGCGCCAGCATCCGCAGCTTCTCTTCCGTCTGCTTCCGCTCGGTGATGTCCACCAGGTTGCCCTGGAGTATCTTCTCGCCACTCTCCTCCAGCAGCACCACGTTCATCAGGCACCAGACTTCGTCGCCGTCCTTAGCTCTCAGCTTGATCTCGTAGTTCTGCAGCGACTTGCGCTTCTCAAGCTGCGTGAGCATTATCTGCCGCTCAGTAGGATCCGCATAGGTCGCCGGCGTCTTTACGCCCAGCAGCTCTTCCGGCAAGCGATAGCCCAGCATCTTCGCCATCGCTTCGTTGCACTCCAGTATCATCCCATCGGGAGTGCTGCGGTAAACGCCCGCCAGGTTCGCGGCAAACAGTATGCGGTACTTCTCTTCCGAGGTGCGCAGAGCCGCCTCCGCCTGCTTGCGGTCGTAGGCGTATCTGATTGAGCGCGCCAGCGGATTGGGATCAACCTGCCCCTTTACGATGTAGTCTTGCGCGCCTTCACGCACCGCGGTGGTGGCGACCTCGTAGTCGTCCAGGCCCGTGAGAACGATGACAGCGATATCGGGGAACTTGTCGCGCAGCTTACGGTAGGTGTCCAGCCCCGTGCTCTCCGGCAGGCCCAGGTCAAGCAGCACCACGTCTACCTTGTTGCTCTCAAGCCGCTCGACTCCAACCGTCAGGCTGCCAACCGCTGTGAGACTCACCTTGGCCTGCGCGTCCTTGAGCATCTCCTCAATCAGCCGCGCATCGGCGGGATTGTCCTCAATGAGCAGGACGTTTATGCGCTCGCGCTTCATTTCACTCCGTTGGCGGCAGCTTGACGATGGTGAACCAGAAGTCCTCAATCTGCCGCACCACGTTGGTGAACTGGTCAAAGTCCACTGGCTTGGTGATATAGCAATTGGCGTGCAGGTTGTAGGAGCGCAGGACATCCTCTTCGGAGCTGGACACCGTGAGTATAACCACCGGTATGCGCCGTAGGCTCTCATCTTCCTTGATTTCCGCCAGCACCTCGCGCCCGTCCTTGCGCGGCAGGTTGAGGTCCAGCAAGATCAAATCTGGACGGATGGCGTCGGCGAACTTGCCTTGCTTGCGCAGGAACTCCAGCGCTTCCACCCCGTCTACGGTCACATGCAGGTTGTTGAGCACCTTGCTCTCTTTGAGCGCCTCCTGGCACAGCCTCACGTCGCCGGGGTTGTCTTCCACCAGCAAGATTTCAATCGGTTTTCCAGAATGAGATTCCATCATTACCTCCTCTTAGGTAGGGAGAAACAAAACGTGGAGCCTTTGCCGGGCTCGGATTCAATCCATATACTCCCGCCGTGGCGGTGCACGATCCGGCGGCTCAGCGCCAGGCCGATGCCGGTGCCCGCGTAATCAGCCCGCCCGCCCAGCCGCTGGAAAATGACGAATACGCGGTCGAAGTACTGCGAGTCAATCCCGATACCGTTGTCCCTTACCGAGAAAACCCACTCTGCCGGCTTCTCTTCCACCGAGATGCGCACGCGGGGCGGCTCCTCGCCGTGGAACTTGACAGCGTTGCCGATGAGATTCTGCAGCAACTGCAGCATCTGCGAGTAGTCCGCCTTCACCACCGGCAACGGGTCGCTGGTAATCTCCGCGCTGGTCTCCTCAATTGCGGCCTGCAGGTTGGCTTTGGCCTCGGCCAGCACTTCCTCCAGGTTTGCCTCGGCAAACCCCTGGCCGCGCGAGGTCACCCGGGAGTAGGCCAGCAGGTCCTGAATCAGCCGCTGCATCCGGTTGGCGCCTTCCACCGCGTAGCCAATGAACTCGTTGGCAGTCTCGTCCAGTTGGTCCTTGTACCGGCGCTCCAGCAATTGCGTGTAGCTCGCTACCATCCGCAACGGCTCCTGCAGGTCGTGGGACGCCACATAGGCGAACTGCTCCAGCTCCTGGTTGGACCGCGCCAGATCGTCCATCACCTCGCGCAGCCTCGCATCATGCCGCTCCTGCATCATCCTCGCGTACAGCACGGGCGCAATTGCCCCGCTGATGGTCTGCAAGAGCTTAATGTCCTCATCTGTGTAGTCGCTATCCTTGTTCGCCACCTGGATGAGCCCGATGACCTCGCCAAGGTGGATGATGGGCTGCGAGATATGTCGGGTGATGGTGATATGCCCCTCGGGGGTTACGGTGGACGGCTCGTTTGAGCTGATTACCCGCTTTTCGCGGATGGCGGTCGGCCAGCTGCTGCGACCCCAGATATCCCGTGGGAAGACAATCCTCTTGTCCGGCACCTCGCACTGATTCCACACACCCCGCGTCATCGTGGGGACGACCAGGCCGCCCTTCTCGTCAATGTAGCCAAAGACGCCGTATTCGCTTCCGAACTCCTCGCGGATGATATCCAGCACGCGGGCGTAGATTTCTTCGCCCCGCTCCGTCAGGAAAACCTCCGCGATGCGGTTGCGCAAGTCCAGCTCCCGGGCATTCCGGCGAATCTCCTCCTCGGTCTGCTTGCGGTCCGTGATATCCCAGAACACGCCGAGCAGGCCGCTGGTGTTTCCGCTCTCGTCGTGCATCGGCACCTTGAGCGTCTGCACCCAGGACTCCTTGCCGTCCACCAGGTACTTCTCCTCAATCTCCACTATCTTGCCTGCAGCCATCACTTCCCGGTCGTCCGCCCGGTACTTCTCCGCCATCTCTTTTGGGAAGAAATCAAAGTCGCTCTTTCCGCCAAACTCCTCCGCCCGGATTCCCAGATCCCGCGCGAAGATCTCATTGCACATTACATATGTGGAGTTTTCATCCTTGAGGAACACCTTTTGTGGCAGGTTCTCCACCAGCGTCCGGAACTTGCGTTCGCTTTCACGCACCGCCTCCAGCGACGCGGTCTGCTGGCGCAACCTGCCCTTGCTATCACTGAGCGCCGCCGCCGACACGGACTGCTCGCGGGAGGAGTCGGCGGTCTGCTGGCGCAACCTGCCCTTGCTATCACTGAGCGCCGCCGCCGCGCGCTTACGGCCGGTAATGTCTATTGAGAGAATGGAGATGCCCTCCGGCACCGGCTGGATCATCAGCTCCAACCAAGTGCTGGAGCCGTCGGGAAAGAAGAACTCGTGCTCCATACGGTGCGGTGTCTGAGTATTCATCGCCGTCCGCATAGCGGCGAATAAGGCGGTCTCCTCAATGCCGGGGAAAACCTCCGTCATTGTCCGCCCCAGCAATTCTTCCCGCTTCCGCCGTCTATGTCTGGCCGCGGCTTCATTGACGTAGAGGTGGCGCCAGTCGTGGTCAATAACCTGGAAGCCCTCCAGCAGCCCATCCAAAATGCCGCGGTAGCGCTCTTCGCTCTGCCGAAGCGAGTTGACCTCCTCCCGAAGCTGGGCCTTGGTCTTGTGCGTATCACTCATTCCCAGCCTCACTAGAACGCGTGGACATTCCTCTGATCACATCGCTACCTTACGCACACGCGCGCGCCGCGCATATCAGTCAAATCGCATTCTCGTGTAGGAATAGCTGAAGCGTTCGTTCAGATTGTGACAACCCCATAAGAATCGGGGCATGTTTCAGGCGACGTCTTCTTTCTGGACGCCGCGGCCATGGCGCAGCTTCTTCTCGGAGCCCTCACCGTTCCTTGCAGCGCAAGCGCTGCCTGCAAACTCATCCTTCCCGGACGCGATATCCAGGATAGCCTGAGCCAGCTTACCTGGTTCTTCCGCCTTGGAGAAGAAAGCCGTTGCTCCAATCTTGGAGGCTCTCTCGCCGTACTGCTCTTCATCGTGCATGGTCAGCATGATAACGGGTAGCCGCAGGTGTGAGCGGCGGATCCGGCGCAGAACCTCAATGCCGTTCAGGTCGGGCAGCGATATGTCCAGCACCACCGCATGCGGCTCCCGGTTACTGAGGAACTCCAGCGCCTCTCTACCCAATCCCACCTCGCTAATCACCAGGTCCTGGGAGTAGTCGAGCAGTATCTGCCTGAGCCCTGCACGGAACACCGGATGGTCGTCAACGATCAGTATTTCCAAACCCAGCACCTTTTTTTGCTGACCGAAGGACGCCAGCAGTGATGGCTGGCAGTATGCCGTGGAAAGCATACGGCCGCAATTGGGCATTTGCCCTAATTCATGTAGGATTATCCGAACTGCAGCGTAAGGGAATCACCCGGTTACCGCGCCAGTGTCACTTGCGCGTCACTGCACCAGCTTGTTCTCAATCGCATAGCGTATTAGCTCGGCGTTGCTCTTCATATTCATCTTGTCCAGAATGCGCGAGCGGTGGGTGCTAATGGTCTTTTCGCTCAGGCTCAACTCCAGCGCAATCTCCTTGGTCGCTTTGCCCGAAGCAATCATGCACATCACCTGATACTCGCGGTCGGACAGCGCCTCGTGGGGGGCGCCCTTGGCGTCCGGCCCCAGATCGTAGGCCAGCTTCTCCGCCAGCTTCTCGCTAATGTACTTGCCTCCTTCCGCAACCCTGCGGATAGCCGCCACCAGCTGGTCCGGCGCGGTTTCCTTAGTCAGGTAGCCGGCGGCGCCCGCCCGCAGCGCCCTCACGGCGTATTGCTCCTCTGCGTGCATCGTGAGCACGATTATCGGCAGATTGGGGCGTATGTCCCTTATAAACTTGAGGACATCCAGGCCGCTGACATCCGGCAGCGAGATATCAAGCACAACCACGTCCCAGGACGTCTCTTTGACCATTAGCACCGCGTCCTCGCCGGTGCCGGCCTCACCGATCTTCGCGTCCTCGTGTTTTTCGGCGAGAATCTGCTTTAGCCCCTGCCTGACGACCGCGTGGTCGTCCACGATGAGTATTTTCAGCATCGTCTCCCCCCTCGTCGGGCATCTTGCCGGAGGACGGCATCTCCAGTACTACGGCCGTCCCCGCGTTCTTAGCGCTCTCTATTCTAACATCTCCGCCCCACAGGCGCGCCCGTTCGCGCATTCCAGCGATTCCCAGCGCCTTGGTCGGGTCCAGCTTCTCGGTAGCCATCCCCTTTCCGTTGTCGCGCACGCGCAGGCGCAGCCTCCCCTTGCTTAGGGTGAGTGAGATGTCCGCCCTGGTTGCATCCGCGTGGCGAGCCACATTGGTGAGCGCCTCCTGAAGGATGCGGAAAACCGCCACTGAGCGCCCCTCGTCAAGCTCCAGGCCCTCCGGGCTCACCCGTAGCCTGGTATCGGCGCCCGTGCGTTTTCTGAACTCGTCCACCTGCCATTCAACCGCAGCCGCCAGCCCCAGGTTATCCAGCACGCTGGGCCGCAACTCCGCTGATATGCGCCGCACCACGTCCACCGTCAGGTTGATGTGCGCGTCCATCACCTTCGTGCGCGTGAGCAAGTCGTCCATCTCCTGCGGTATCCGCCGCGCAATTCCCGACAGGTCAATGCGCAACGCCGTGAGCATCTGCGCCAGCTCGTCGTGAATCTCGCGCGCAATCCGCGCCCGCTCTTCCTCCTGGGCATTCATCACGCTCTGAGTCAGCTCCCGCAGAAGATGCCGGGATTCAATGAGGGCGTCCTCCGCCGTCTTTCGTTCGGTGATATCGCGCGAGATGCCTTCTATCGCTACCAGTTCTCCGCTTTCATCAACCACCGGCCAGTTGATCTGCTCCGCCCATAACCTGGAACCATCTTTGCGCTTCCACCGGAGTACAATCGGTTGGTCGAAGATGCCGCCCTGCTCAAAGTACATCTGCAGCACATGGCGGTCCTTCGGGTCCACTATCTTCATCCCCAGTTCCGGGTCGGCGTAGTGCTCTTCCGGCGTGTAGCCCGTAAGCGCGGTTGCGGCTGGGCTGACATACTCAAAGCCGCGCTGCGGCTTCAGCCGGTAGCGGTAAATGAGGTCGCGCGAGTTCTCTGCCAGCAGCCGGAACTTCTCCTCGCTTTCCCGCAAGGCCTCTTCCGCCCGTTTGCGGTCGGTGATGTCCCGCACGACTTCAATGGCCCTCACCACACCGTCTACATCAGTGAATGGAGTGGAGGTCAACTCATAGTCCCTGCCATCCACGCCTGTCATCTCTGCACGCGCAGTCTTGCCCGTTTTCAGGGCTTCTTCCATAGGGCAGCCATCGCAGGGGACCTTCACACCCATGTAGGCTTCATGGCAGAGCTTCTCTACCTGGTCGCCGAATCTGGCTCTAAGCAGCTCGTTTTGGTAAGTGATCCGGTGATCCGGGCCCACGACATCCAACCCGTCAGGGATTGAAGAGAGCACGCCCTGTAGTTTCTCGGCCGTTGCCCGAAGCTCTTCCTCCGCCCGTTTACGATCGGTTACATCTAGAATGTAGCCTTCCAGCGTCTCAATCTTGCCGTTAGCATCCAGCACTGGGCATCCTTGCTCCCACACTTGCTTCACGCCACCATCCTTAGAGACAATACGATACTCCAGCT
>CAZKNJ010000006.1:60102-69988 GCA_964554185.1 uncultured Planctomycetales bacterium
TGCTCCCACACTTGCTTCACGCCACCATCCTTAGAGACAATACGATACTCCAGCTCAAATGGCTCGTTTGACTCAAGCGCACGCGATACCTCATTCCATATGCGTCCACGGTCGTCGGGGTGAATCAAGTCGTTGTAGCTGAGCCGTTGGTTCTCAATGAGGTCAGCCGGCTCGTAGCCTGAAAGCGCAGTGATTCCGTCGCTGATGAACTCCATCGTCCAATCCCGGTCAATCCTGCACCGGTAAACGACGCCTGGAAGGTTGCTCACTAGCGTGGACATGGCGCGCTCGCTCTCGCGTAGCGCCCTTTCCGCCGCCTTCCGGTCGGTAATGTCAAGCGCCGCGAACTGCGTTCCCCTCTCCCCCGTGTCCACATTCAAGTAACTGGCGCTGAGCAACGCATCAATCACACTGCCATCCTTGCATCGCCATTGTGTTTCCATCACACCCATCCCCCACGCGTCGATTTCGGCGAACAAAACCTCCCCCACCCGCGCGAACTCCTCCTCCGTTTCATATATCATTCGGACGCTTTGCCCCTCCAGCTCGCTGGCGGAGTACCCAAGCACCTTCTGAAAGAACTCGTTAGTCCACACGAATTCCCGGTTCTTTGTCAGTCCAATGCCTATCGGCGAGGTGCGCAGGATGCTCTGCAGCCGCTCCTCGCTTGCCCTAAGCGCCTGCTGCGCCTTCACCCGGTTCGTTACATCCTCCACAATAGCAACCATTCCCTCTATCTCGCCCGCAACGCTGCGTAAAGGCGATGCATTGATAGCAAGCAGCGCCCGCCTGCCGGTCGGCCACTCAATCGCGTGCCGCACGCCGGTAACCGGCTGCCCGCTCGTCATAACACGAGTAAATGGCTGTTGATCGTCTGGGAACGGCCTTCCCTCGTAATCAGTAATCTTCCACTCAGGGTCGTTGTAGGTTCGCTCAACAATCTTGCTTGCGCTCAGTCCAAGCACCTTCTCGGCTGCTGGATTCGCATAGGTAAGTTGCCCCTGCCTATTCACCAGCGTGATGCCGGCGGGGCTCGTCTCCATTATCCGGCTGACCAGATCCTTCTCCTCCCAGAGGGCAATCTGCGCCTTCCGCACTTCGGTCACATCGTCAATCACCGCCGCGAACCAGTCTTTGCGCGGCGCAAAGCACTTCACGTCAAAATACCTCTCCGGCTCCTTCATCCGCCCTTCAAACCGTGTCGGCCAGCCTGTTTCGGCCACCTTAGCGCATTCGCGGTAGTGGCTTCGCAACTCAGCGCCATACACCTCGCTGGCCTTGACGCCCACCAGTTGCTGCCGCTTCCGGCCGATTAGCTGCTCAAAGGCAGGGTTTACGTCCTTGATGACGAAATCGGTTATGTCGCCCGCCCCGTTTCTTGTTGCCTCGTGGATGGCCACCCCTTCGGTCATAGTGCCAAACAGGCTGCGGAACCGGCCTTCGCTCTCACGTAGCGCCCGCTCCATCGCTCTTCGCTCGGTAATATCCACTCCCGCGCTTAGCACGCCGGTGGGCCTGCCGGCCTCGTCGCGGAACACCGTGTTGCGCCACTCAATCAGCTTCTCCTCGCCTTCGCTTGTGAGCACCGGATTCTCGAAGAACTCCGCGGGCTCGATTTCGCCGGTTATCAACTGCTCAAAAACACCCCTCACCCGCTCCCGGTTCTTCGGGGGGATGAAATGCTCAAACCAGTCCTTCCCCACCAAGTCCTCTTCGGTGCAGCTCATAATCTCAGTAGCCTTTTTGTTCGCCAGCGTAATGCGCCCGCCGCTGTCCAGCGCCACAAACATCACCGGTGTCAGGCTCAGGTGCATCTGCGCGCGCTCCTTCTCGGCCTTCAGCGCCTCCTCCGCTTGCTTCTGCGCGGTAATATCCACAACCATCTGTAGTGTCGCCGGCTTCCCCTCGTAAGTCATAAGCCTGGAATACGCCCGCAGCCATTTCACCTCACCCGGTTTAACCGTGGTGCGGTACTCGTAAGTGTCGGGAACGTTGTCATCCCCTGCTAGCCTCCTCTTGGCAATATCCAGTACACGCTCTCGGTCCTCCACATGGATCAGGTCTGATGCTTCGGACAGAGTCCGGTTCACCACTTCCATGCTCTCCACGCCGCATATGGCGCAAAACGCTGCATTCACGTACTTGATCCCATCATCTTGGATGATGGCGATCCCCAGCAGTATCTGCTCCGCCACCGTGCGGAACTTCTCTTCACTTTCGCGCAGCGCCCGCTCGGCTTTGCGCTGCTCGGTTACATCGCGCAGGATACGCAGCACGTGTTTCCTTCCCTGAATGCTAACCACTACTCCTTCGTGGTTAACGCCGATTCGTGTGCCATTTGGACGCAGAATATCTACTGCGTTCCCGGCCCCGAATCCCTTGTCAAGAATCTCCTCAAACAGCGCCTTAGACTTGTCTTGCAGCTCTAACGGTCGCAGCTCCCATACCTTCATTCCCTCCAGCTCTTTCTTGCTCCGCTTCGTCATCTCCTCGTACGCGGGATTGCAGTCCACGATGCCGCCATCAGCGGCGTCAATGATGATGATCCCGTGCCGCGACTGCTCAAAGAGCGTGCGGAACTTCTCCTCGCTTTCCTCCACCTCCCTTGTCCGCCGGGCTTCGTTTCTTGCGGCGATTCGCAAGGAAGCCACGAGAAGCAGAGTCATAATCCCGACGAAAACCCAGTCTTCTATTATCTCCAGTTTGGGCGGTAAGCCCCCGCGCAACACTACGCTACCTATGAGATGGTCCATGATGAAGATCCAGAGTACTCCCAGGAAGGCAAACCAGATGGGGACGGACCAGGCGTAACTCCGCCTGATTCCGCTGTCCGTTCGATCTCCCGATGCACGGGCGCGACGTTCCATAATCTCATCTCCTCCAGCAGCGGCGCAGGGATGGCCTCCGCTACCGATTTCGCCGTGGGGACGGCGGCGCACCTGTGTGGCACGCACGCCTATGATTATACATTCGGGACTTGTGTTGTTAGTGGCCGCGCTACAAACGTATGCTGCAACCAGTAAATCGGTCCTATTTCACACCCAGGCTTATCCTCAGGTCTCTGCGCCGAACTTGTGGCAGTCCATGCATTCCTTCGATGTGCAAGTTGCTGGCGGCTGCGCGTGGCAGTCCCCGCACCGGACTGAGCCGGCTTTCAGCGAATGCAGCGGGTGGCAGGACTTACAGTCGCCATGCCCCTTGCCCGCGTGCAACCCCGGAAGGCCGGTATGGCACTCGGCGCAGGACTTGGCGTCAGGCTTCCAGCGGTGAGTGTCGTGGCACGGCTTGCAGTCCGAGTGCGCCGTGGGCTTCAGCTGCGCTACCACCTCCGGGTGGCACTTACTGCACCCGGTGAAATCAGCCTTCATCTCGTGCGGCTTATGGCATGCCAGGCAGTCTTCTTTGGCTGTGCCGCGCGAGCGCTTCCACGCCAGGCTGTGGCATACGGCGCAGGAGGCCTCCTGGCCGATGAACTTCGCGGCATGGCCGGCTTCATGGCAGTTGTAGCATTCAGCGTGCGCCTGCGTCGGGGTGCGCGAGTACAGGTCGCGGTGGCAGGTGCCGCAAGTGCGGGCATCTGGATGCACTTCAAACACGTGAGCATGGTGGCAGACATCGCACTTCCGGTGGCCGCCCGGCACTTCACCCCATGCAAGCTTGGGCTTGGCCTGGGCGTCGGGGTGGCATCCCATGCACGTGTCCTTCGGCCCGGCGAAGGCGAACTGGCGGCTTTTAATGGTTGCGTCCGAATGGCAGTTGTCACACGTGACATGCTGCTGCGGAGCCTTCGGGCTAAACGCAGGCGTGTTGAAGCGTTCCTTGTGGCAGCCGTTGCAGTCCCCGGAGCGGGCCATGGTGGAAGTGCTGTGCGGCTCGTGGCAGGCCCGGCAGTCCTTCTGGTGGAACGGCATATTGTGCTCTATTACTTTCTCAACTTCGTGGCAGATGGTGCAGTTCTCCTCAAACGGCGCGCGCCAGATGTGCGGATGGTGGCAGGTGGTGCAGTGCCGGTGCTGGCTGTGCAAGCTCTCGTCGTCCAGCACCTTCCCCTCTGTGGGATGGCAGCCCGCGCAGCTCTGGTCGCCCTTGTAGCGAAAGCTGCTTATATAGTGGCAGCTCTCGCAGTCCCGGTGCTCCTTGGGCAGATTGCGGCCACCCGCGTAGAACATCCCCTGGTGGCAGTTCAGGCAGGCTTCGCCGATGATCTCGGTTTCGGTGAAGTGCGGGCTGTGGCACGCAGTGCAGTCCGACGGGTGCCCCGGAATATGGTGCACCAGCACCGTCTCGCTCGGGAAGTGGCAGCGGCTGCAAAGCTCTTCCCCGCTCTCCCGCTTCCGGTGCGGGACATGGCACATCAGGCATGATCCGTGAACCTGCTTGGAAGGGTGGGTCTTGCCCACGATGTCCGAGTGGCATTCCGCGCAAACACCTTCTTCAGCGATTACAGAGCTCTTATGCGGCTGATGGCAGCGTTCGCAGGTAATGTTGTGCGACTCTCCCTTGTCGCAGAAAGCAAGTATCCGTTCCCCCGCATCCTCGCCCTGGTGGCAGTCGCGGCAAAGCTCCTGGGCGATGCGCACGCTGCCGCCCGCGCGCTCAGCCGCTTTGGTGAAGTGGTGGCACGCCAGGCAGTGGTTGAGCCATACTTCGGTGGCGACCAAGCCGTCCGCGTGGCACTCGTTGCACTTCATCTGGGCCTGCGCGGGAGTCAGTGGCTCCTTGCTGGAGTGGCACGCATCGCAGTCCGTGCCCTTCTCCCTGTGTATGTCGTGCATCTTGTTCCCCAGCACAGTGGCCAGTTCTGCGCTGGTGAAGGGGAATATCTGTTGCGGCCCGGAGACGGTCTTGCCGGTGTGCGGCTTGTGGCAGGACGAACAGGATCGGTCGCCGCTCCGCTCAGCCTCGCACTTCCCGAACTTCTCCGGGTTCTCAGGCTGGTGGCACTCATCGCAATGATCCTTGAAGGCGTTGTACCCGCCGGCAGATTGCTCCAGCTTGGCGCTGAAGGGGTGGCAGGCTGCGCAATGGTGCCGCCAGGCCTTATCGTTTTCAGTCTGGACCGTGTGGCAGTTGCCGCAGAGGTTTGCGGTCTGGGTGGCGGTCAGCGGCTCCGCCGCCTGATGGCAGTCGGCACACTTGCCGTCGCCGCGCATGTGCGCTTGGTGCATACCGCTGGTGGCTACTTGCATGGCCTCCCCTGCGGCAAACGGGCCCAGTTGTTCGGGGCTGAGGCGAGCGAGGTTTATGCTGTCGCCCGCGGGTTGGCACGAAACGAAAGCCGCCGCGAGCACCAGCGCGAGCACTAACAAGGTCGGGACGAAACTGCCACTGGTGGGGGCCCTCATACCGCTTCCTCCTGCTTCTTGCGAACCTGCCCCACATTAGCGGCGTCTCGTTTGGCATGATCTTCGTGCGCCGGGAGTACAGGGAAAAGCTTCACAGCGATATTGTAGAAGAAAATGATAGCGGAGACTATCCCTACGGAAACTACTAGCTCCTCCACGCTGGGGAAGTACCACCCGTTGCCTGGACGGTGCATGGCAAACAGCGTTGCGCTGAAGCGGTTCCACACCAGCCCAAAAATCACCAGGCTAGCCGCCGAAAACCGCCACCACTTGCTGGCGCGGAACTCCGGCCGCAGCAAGATGAGGAGCGGCAGCACAATGCCCACGAACACCTCCGCCAGGAACACCATTCCGAGTACCGAGAACAGCGCAGGCAATTGCCCTCGCACAACGATGTCAACAATCCTGACTCCCAGATATACGAAGAGCGCGTAGGCGAGGTACTTGCTCAATCCGGTCAGCGCTTCCTTCTCGTCTGGCAACCCGAAGGCTCGGGCGCTGAAAGTGGCCTCAAATATCACCATGGCGAATCCTACGGCGACCGCCGATAGGAAGAAGTTGACCGGCAGTAAGGGCGTCCACCACAGTGGATGCAGCTTGTCGGGCATCAACAGAAACAGCGTGCCCAGCGAGGACTGGTGCGCCGTGGAGAAGATTATTCCGGCGATTATCAGGATGATCGGCACTCCCGGCCGCGAGCGCACCAGGCCGGGCGCGAATACCGCTGCGGCGGTCACGGCGACAAATGCCGCCACCGTCCACCATATTGAATGCGACATTATGTAGGTGAAGAACGTGAGCGCGAAAATCACGTACGGCGGCACCAGTAAGCGCCACAGCGCGTGCAGCGTGGTCCAGCCGAATCGCTCGAAGATCACCGGCGCGAATTCCAGCGCGAGCACGCTGAGGTAGAGCATGACGCACCACGCGACCTCAAACAGCGCCGAGTGCTTCGGCCAGTAGATGATGGGATGCCAGATATTCCATGGCTTGCCTAGGTCAACCAGAAGCCCCACGGCGACGAAGACGTAGCCCAGCAGCGCCGTGAGGATCGCCGGGCGCACCAGTCCGTGGTATTTCTCCTCCATGAAGATGTACACCGCCGCGGCGGTAGTGAAACCTCCCGCTGCCAGCGCCACGCCGCAAATCACATCAAAGGCGACCCAGAGTCCCCAAGGAAACTGGTCGGACAGATTGGTGGTCGCGCCCAGTCCCTGGATGAAGCGATAGCCAGCCGCCATGGCGGCGATGGCCATCAGCGCGATTAGCACACAGGTTCGCCCGTCAAACAGGCGGAACGCCGGTCGATAGTAGCTTTCTTCTTTCATCGTTGTTTCCCGTCACCTCGGGTGCAGCGGCTGTCCTACGCCCCCGCCAATATGAGGAATCCAACTCCAACAAGCAGCACTCCCGCGGCCGTGCGGATGGCAGGAGTGTACTCGCGGATGAACGCTGCCAATCTCCTGAAGCCGAAGCCTATTCCAACCAAGCCCAGCGTCAGCGGGAGGCTGTAGCCCAGCCCGAACATCGCCAGCACCGCGATTCCCCAGAGTAGCTTTCCCGGAACCGCTGCCACTCCAAGTACTATGGGCAGAACCGGATTACAGAGGGCGGAGCAAGCGCTGACGCCTCCGCCGACCGCAAGTCCGTAAACCATGGCGCCCGCTCCTCCGCTGGGAGTCAGCCTGGCCGCCAGACTCACCGGCGCCAGCTTCACCGGCAGTAAGCCGAGGTTCGCCAACCCGAAAGCCACGAGAATGAACCCGGCCAACACCCGCCAGTATGCGCCCAGCGAGGCGCCCGCCGCCTGGCCGATAAAGCCGGCGGTCGCGCCGAGAACAGACAGCGCCGCCATCACTCCCAGCATGAACGAAAGCCCGTTCAACAGGATGCGCTTGCGTTCCGCGCCAACACACGCGGTTCCCGAGTAGCCTGCGATGGCGCCAAGCACGGTGAAATGGCAGGCCGAGCAACTCAGCGCACCGATGAATCCCAGCGCGAGGCTTGCGGCCAGCAGCGCTGGCGTCACCACGGGAGTACTCAGGCTCTGCCTCAACCATTCAATCATCAGCGCACCACATTCTCCATGGCGGTTCGCAGCGGCTCGCTAGTGTGCGCGCCGGCCTGGGTGTGATGAGTGAATATCGTGTACATCCCGACGATTGCCGCCGCACCAAGCACAACGATCGCTATGAAGAGCTTCATGCGCGAGGACAGCGACGACCCGCCGCCGCCCCTGTCGCCTTTGTCACCGTTTCCTTCTCTACGCCGCTTGAGCGCCACATACAGCCCCGCGAGCAGCGTGCTGCCGAAAACCACCACCAGCGGCACCGATCCCAGCGCCCCCGCCGTGTATTCCGGGTAAGGGCGCACGCCCACGTTCGTCGGGAAGCCCAGTTCTTCAAACGGCACCGGCGAGATGTACAGCCAGCTCGTGCCGCCGGCCTCAAACTCCCCGTAGACATGATCCACGTACTTGCCCGGGTTGTTCTCAATCCGGCGATGCGCCTCCCTGAGCAGCACGTCGCGGTTGCCGAAGACCAGCGCATTCGCCGGGCAGGAACGCACGCAGGCGGGAACCCGTTCGGTCGGCGGCAGGCTCTCGTCCAGTATCAGGTCAAAGCAAAAAGTGCACTTCTTCACAACAGGATTCCACGAATCCCACTCGTAAGTAGGCACGCCGAAGGGGCAGGCCATCATGCAATAGCGGCAGCCCATACACTTACCGGCGTCGTAAAGCACCGGCCCCTGCTCGTTCTTCTCAAATGCGCCCACCGGGCAAGCGGACTCGCAGGCCGGCTGCAGGCAGTGCATACACTGCCGTTTGACAAAGACCCAGAAGGGCTCCTTCCCCTGCTCCCCGACCAGGTGGTACTCCACGACGGTGAACGCGTCGGCCGACAGCTTCGGCTGCTCCGTTACCACGCTGGGATCGAGCTTGTTCAACTGATCCCTCGCCGCCAACTGCACATAATCCGCCTGGTCCAGCGGCAGATCGTTCTTCTCCTTGCAGGCAACTACGCACGCCCTACAGCCCACGCACACGGTCAGGTCCACCAGGACGCCGTAGGGACCGCCACGCCCGGTGGACTGGTGCAACAGCTCCAGCGCCTCGGGTGAGAGATGCGGCGTGTTCTCCAGCGGGACACCCGGGTCAACCACCGCTTCGTCAGGTGCAGGTATCCTGACGCTGTTTGCGCTAGTGACCGCATTCACAGCTTCGTCGGCGCTTCCCGCAGAATCCTCTTCTTCGCCCGATGGGCGTTCATCGTCCTGCGGCATGCCGGAGCCATCCGCCGCTTCCTGGGCGTACGCGCTGGGCATGGTTACGGCCAGACCGGCCGTCGCAAAGCCGTGTGAGCTTCCATCAGCTATAGATAATGAGCCTGGGGTAGCCAGCATAAGCAGCGCGGCTGCCAGGCCCGTAAAGACTAGTGTGGTAATCGGTGATTTGCCATTCACTGGCGGCACCTCCATGAGGGCATTGCCTCATAAGAAATATATCACAAATTCGTCACGAACGCAGCCCGTAACCCCGAAAATGCCAGCTTTTTGGGGGGGAAACCAGGATAGTGCCCTGAGAAGTATCGCAAAAGTGTCACGCGCCGGTCGCCCGAAGTGACAAATGTGTTAAGTGTGCACTGTGTGTTAAAATGCGCGCGTGGACCACAGTTGGTACCCGCTCATCATCTCCGGCTCACTCCTCTTCGCGCTGCTCGGCTGGCTCATCGGCCGGATGCACAACCAGGGCTGCCTGGGCTGCGCGCTGGGCTGCTTCCTCGGCCCCCTTGGCCTCCTCATCACCGCGCTTTTGGGCCGGGACCGGAGCTAGCCCCCTCAGCTCTTTCCGCCATTCTCATCCCTGATGATATACTGGCACGAACATGCGAACCTTGTTTTCTGAGCACGCGGTCAGCAGGCTGAAGGAGAGAAGAATCAGCCAGGAAGAGGTTCTACAGGCGCTTGCAGCCCCGGATAGCACCGATATTGCATTCGGCGGGCGGCTCGTTGCTGAGAAGACCTTAGGCAAGAGGACACTCCGCGTGATCTACTCAGAAGAAAACAATGAGCGCACCGTCGTTACGGTATACTGGATAGGAGAGCGAAAATGAGGATTACGTACGATCCGGCGGTTGACGCCCTGTATATCTACTTCAGGGAGGATGATGTGGCCACAACCCAGGAAGTGGCCGAAGGCGTTCAGCTCGACCTTGACGCTGAGGGCCGCGTCATCGGAATTGAGATACTCGGTTACCGCGAACGCGTCTCGTCCGATGCCCCCAGCTCCGTGTCCGTCACCGTCCCCCTGCCGGGATAGCTCTGTCCCCCTAGCCTCTTGGGCCCGACCGGTGGAATTCGACCCCAGCGCGCTAAGTGGCGTACGACGGCATTCCGTCCCACGTGCGCCCTTCCAGCAGCCGTCCCGCTTTCTTCTTCTGCACCCCGCCCCACTGCTTGAAGAAGAACGGCACCTTCGCCCGCACGCACTGGTCGCGCAAGCTCAGCGCCCATTCCTCCTTCATCGGCCGCGCGCCCGGCCC
>CAZKNJ010000007.1:0-18836 GCA_964554185.1 uncultured Planctomycetales bacterium
TCGTGGAACAAGAAGCTGGCGGCGCAGGCCGCCGAAATCCTGCGCGGGCAGGGGCACGAGCCCGAGGTCTACGACATTGGCGGGCTGCCGATGATGAACGAGGACTTGGAAAAGGACGGCCCGCCGCCGGGCGCCGCCGGGTTCCGCGACGCGGTGGCCGCCGCCGAGGCGCTGGTTATCTGCACGCCGGAGTACAACCACTCGCTGCCCGGGCCCACCAAGAACGCGGTGGACTGGCTCAGCCGCGCGCCCAAGAACCTGCTGCGCGGCCGGGCGGTGGCCATCATGGGCGCGTCCGTCGGCCAGCACGGCACGGTGAACTCCCAGCGGGAGCTTCGGTGGGTGCTGGCGCGGCTGAACGCGTGGGTGCTGCCGGGGCCGTGGGTGCTGGTGGCGACCGCGGCGGAGGCCTTCGGCGAGGATGGCCGCCTGGCCGAAAAGAGCACCGTGCGCCGGATGGAATCGCTGCTGAAGAACCTGGTGGAGACTGCAGAGCGGCTGAAGGAGGAGGAGTAGTTGTAGGGCGGGGACCTGTGCCCCGCCGCTGGGCTGGTGGGGCAGGCGTCTCGCCTGCCAACCATCCGAATCACGGGCGTGACGCCCGCGCCACCGTTACACGTACGCCGCCGCTCCCGTCTCACTGCATCGGCGGCCTCACTTCAATGCGCGAGACCAGCGCGGTGCCCGCGTCCTTCAGCAGATCCAAACAGACCTTCGCCACGTCGCCCGCCTGCAGCGTATTCGGATTGCCCGGGCGGCGGCCCGCGAACTCGGTGTCAATGCGCCCCGGCAGCACGCAGGTGACCTTGATGCCTTTGCCCATCAAGTCGGTGTGCAGCCCGTTGCTGAACTGGAGTATCCCCGCCTTGGTGGCGCAGTAGAACGCGCCGCCGGGCCAGGTGTAGCGCGCGCCCAGCGATGCGATGTTGATGATGTAGCCGTCGCCGCGCTCCAGCATCTGGGGCAGCAGCAGCTTGGTCAGCAGGTACGGCGCGTAGAGGTTGACCTCCAGCATCTCGCGGGCGGCCTCCGGCTCCAGCGCGGGCATGACCGCGTAGTTGCCGATGCCGGCGTTGTTCACCAGCACGTCAATCCGCCCGGCCAGCGCCAGCGCCTGGTTGGCCAGCATCTCGGTTTCCTCGTGGTCGCTGAGGTCGGCGGGAATGGGAATCGCGTTCGCGCCGAACTCGGAGTTGAGCTTGCTCGCTGTGCGGTTGACTACTTCGGTGCGGCGGCCGTTGATGATGACCTTCATCCCCTCGGCGAGGTAGAGGCGGGCGACTTCGTAACCCACGCCCCGCGTGCTGCCCGTGACCAGTGCGACTTTTCCCTTGAGTTCCGGCATAATGCGCCTCCAGCGGCAATTGGCGGTGAACTCTAGCAGACCCGGCTGCGCCCGTGCAACCGCCTGCTAGAAGTAGACGTGGTGTCCTTCTTCCGCGCCGCCGCCTCCGCCGCCGGGGGATTGCTCCGGTGGCTGCTCCTCATTCTTCTTCTCCTCAATCAAGCTTTCATCAATGTCCTTCACGCGGATGGTGAAGGGGTAGGTGTAGCTGCCCTCCAGCTGAACGTCCTCCAGCGATTCCAGCCCGCGCGAGGCCGCTCCGCCGATGCCCACGCCTTCCGCGCCGGCGGGCGCCTTGAACTCCTCCAGCGGACGGTTGGCGTACACGCCCGCCATGAACGTCTTCCAGGTGGGCGCAGGGATAGTAGCGCCGAAGACGCGCGCCATCTTGATGCGGTGGTCGTCGTTGCCGAACCACACGGCGGTGGAAACCGTGGGCGTGTAGCCCACGAACCACGCGTCGCCGTAGTCGTCGGTGGTGCCGGTCTTGCCGCCCGCGGGCTGAAGCTGGCCCGCACCGTTGCGGAACTGCGCCGCGGTGCCGGTGCCGCCGGTGACCACGCGGCGCATCATCTGCACCATTTGCCAAGCCACCGCGGGCTCCAGCGCCCGGCTCGTGCGTACCTGCACATCGTTCGTATGATCTTCCAGCAGCACGCCGTTGCGGTCGTACACTTGCAGGATGGCCACCGGCTCGATGGCAATGCCGCCGCGCGGGAAGCAGGCGAACGCTGCGGCCATTTCAATCGGTTTCACATTCGCTACGCCCAGCGGCAGCGACAACACCGGCGGCAGCTCGGATTCTACGCCCATCTTGTGCGCGGTTTCCACCGCGTTCTCCGGGCCCACGCGATTCATCAAGTCCACGCTGGCGGCGTTGCGCGAGTACTGCAGTGCGTAGACCATATTGACCATTCCCTTGAAGGTCATGTCGGAGTTCCGGGGGCTGTAGTACTGCCCCGGGCCGAGCTTGTAGTCCATCGGCAGATCGCGCAACATGGTGGAGGTCGGGATGCCCTGGGATAGCGCGGTGGCATAGACGAAGGGCTTGAACGCCGAGCCCACCTGCCGCCCGTCCTGCACCGCGCGGTTGTACTTGCTCACGTTGTAGTCATAGCCGCCGACGAGCGCCAGCACATTGCCAGTCGTGTTCTCAATGCACACCAGCGCGCCCTGCGACACCCGCCGCGATTCGCGGTTCTTGTCAATCGCCTCGGTGATGGCTTTCTCGGCGATTTGCTGGTAGTCCCAGTTCAGCGCGGTGACGACAATCAGCCCCTGGCGCAGCACCTGGTCCTCGCCGTACTTGTTGTAGAGCTGTTCGCGCACCCAGCTGGTGAAGTAAGGCGCGCGCATCACCCCGGGCTCGGTGCGTTCCACCAGCGCTATCTTCTCGTCCAGCGCGGCCTCAACGTCTTCCACGCTGATGGAGTCCAGGTCCAGCGGGCTGTTGCCCTGCTTCTCCGCCAGCAGTCGGCGTAGCACGTAGTTGCGCCGCTCCAGCGCATCGCTCTCGTTCATGAAAGGATTAAGATCGCTGGGGCGCTGGGGCAGGCCCGCGATGAGCGCGCATTCCGCCAGCGTCAGGTCTTTGACGTCCTTGCCGAAATAGGTGGACGCCGCCGCCTTCACGCCGTACGCGCCCGCGCCGTAGAAGATGTTATTCAGGTAGCTCTCCAGTATCTCGTTCTTGCTGAACTTCTTTTCCAGCGCTTGCGCCAGCACGACCTCCTGCACCTTGCGGTTCAGCGTCTTCTGGCTCTTGATATAAGGAAGGAACACGTTGCGGGCGAGCTGCTGGGTGATAGTGCTGCCGCCCTGGGAGATGGAGCGGCTGCGGGCGATTGCCACCAGCGCGCGCAGATTCGCCGCCACATCCACGCCGTGGTGGTGGTAGAAGCGTTTGTCCTCGCTGGCGAGCGTGCACAGCACCAGCTTGTCGGGTATGTCCTGCAGCGGGACGAATTCGCGGTGCTCCAGAAATAGATTGGCGAGCAGCGTGCCCTTCTTGGTCGCAGGGTCGTAGTCGCCGGCGTAGATCTTGGTGGTTTGCAGCCCCTGGGGCAGGTCAATGTTGACGATGCTCTCAATGTTGGACTGGACCCGCAGGTACTGCGCGGTGAGGAAGCCGCTCGCGACAATGACCGCGAGCAGCGCTGCCATCACGGAGTAGGCAACCGCCTTCTTAGTTAGGTCCCACATCCGCTGGGCCGGCGAACCGGCCTTAGTCACCGCCTATGGCAAAGCGGAAGAAATGCACGGGCGCGATAGTGTCGCCAAGCTCCTTGGCGGCTGCGTCCAGCATCTGCTTCACGCTCTGCTTGTCGTCCTTGATGAACGCCTGTTCCAGGAGGACGGCCTCCTTGAAGAACTTGTTCATGCGGCCTTCCACGATCTTGTCCACGAGATTCTCCGGCTTGCCTTCCTGCAATGTCTGTTCGCGGACAATGCGCTTCTCGTTGGCGAGAACGTCCGCTGGCACGCCGTCGCGGCTTACCGCCACCGGCACCACCGGCACTCCCGCCGCCACCTGCAGCGACACATCCTTCGCCACCTCTAGAAAGCGCTCGTTGATCAGTGTTTCCGGCTTGCCGGTTTCAATCCCGACCAGTACCGAGACTTTGCCGCCCATGTGCATGTATTGCTGAACGCGCGCGCTCTTGCCACTGAGATTCACGACCGCCAGCCGTCCGAGCTGGATGTTCTCACCGATCTTGCCCACGGCGTCGCCGATGAGGTCGCGCACCGTGCGGGAAGTGTCCTCGAAGAACGGGTCCGCCAGCAGCTCCTCCGGGTCCTCGTAGAGCGCGGTCTGGGCGAAGCGCTCTCCGCTCGCAAAGTGCTTCTGCAAATGAGCGACCAGCCCCTGGAAGTCGTCCGTGCGTGCCACAAAGTCCGTTTCGCAGAACACTTCCAGCATCAGTCCGGCGTCGTTGGCCTCATTTACCCAGGTGCCGGCGATGCCCTCAGTGGTCTCGCGCCCGGCCTTCTTGGCGGCGGTGGCCAGCCCCTGAATGCGCAGCTGCTCAATGGCCTTGTCCAGGTCGCCGCCGGTTTCCATCAGGGCTTTCTTGCAGTCCATCAGTCCGGCGCCGGTGCGCTTGCGTAGTTCGCCTACGAGTTGTGCGGTGATTTCAGCCATTATTCCTCGCCCTCCGGCTTGCCGGTTTCTTCGTCGTCCTTGTCCGGAGTCCGGTCGGTATCCACGCTCGCTTCCAGGCCGGCCTCGCGCATCTCCTCTTCCGTCATCGCGTGGATGAACACCGAATCCGGCGGCAGATAGCCCAGCTTGGCCTCCCGCACCGAGTCCGCAATGATCTGGCAGAACAGGCGGATGCTGCGGATGGCGTCGTCGTTGCCCGGCAGCTTGTAGTCCACGTCGTCGGGGTCGCAGTTGGTGTCCAGGATGCCGATGATGGGGATGTTGAGCTTGCGCGCCTCGGCGACGGCGTTCTTTTCCTTCTTGACATCCACGATGAACAGCGCGTCTGGCAGGTCGTCAATCTCGGCGAGCCCGCCGAGGAACTTCTCCAGCCGGTCAAGCTCGTCGTTCAGGAAACGCACGTCTTTCTTCGTGAGCTTGTCGAAGTAGCCTTCGTCGCGTTGCTTCTGCAGCAGCTTCATCCGGTTGACCCGCTTCTTGATGGTCTCCCAGTTGGTTAGCAGGCCGCCGAGCCAGCGGGACGCAACAAAGGGCATCCCGCACTTGGTGGCTTCTTCGCGGATGGAGTCCTGCGCCTGTTTCTTGGTGCCGACGAACATGACCTTGCCGCCCCGGTTGACCAGCTCGCCGATGTGGGAGTGAACCTCGTCGATGAACTGCACTGTCTGCTGCAAGTCTAATATATGGATGCCGTTGCGTTTGGTGTAGATGAACTGGGACATCTTCGGGTTCCACTTGCGCGTGGGGTGCCCGAAGTGCACGCCGCACTCCAGCAGCTGCCGCAATGAGATTAGTGGCACTAGCCGATTTCCTCCGGATTCCAGGTTAAATGCGAACCTGTAGATTATCACGCCGGGGGCTTTATTTCAACAGCAGCAGCGCGGAAAGGCCTGGAGGGCGGGGTAACAGCTTGCTGGAAATCGGCCCAAACTTGTTAGCGCCTGCAAAAAACACTACAATTGGCGCATCTCAACGCTATCTGTAAGGGCGGCACGTGGGCTGGTGGCAGGAATTCATCGGTAGTTTCCGCGACGAGATCGGCATTGATCTCGGCACCGCCAACACGCTCGTTTACGTGCGCGGGCGCGGCATCGTCCTGCGCGAGCCCTCGGTAGTGGCCATAGACCTGCCCACCGGCGAGCCGCTGGCGGTCGGCGAAGAGGCCAAATCAATGATTGGCAAGACGCCCGGCCGCATCGTCGCCATGCGCCCGCTGAAGGACGGCGTCATCGCCGACTGGGAATATACCGAGGTGATGCTCCGCTACCTCATCCACAAGGCGACGCGCCCCCAGAGGTTCATCCGCCTGGCCCACAAGGTCGTCATCGGCATCCCCAGCGGAATCACCGCGGTGGAAAAGCGCGCGGTGGTGGACGCGGCGCACCGCACTGGCGCCCAGTGGGTCTACCTGGTGGACGAGCCCATGGCCGCGGCCATCGGCTGCAACATGACCATCCACGAGGCCATCGGCAACATGATCGTGGACATCGGCGGCGGCACCACCGAGGTCGCGGTTATCAGCCTCAACGACATCGTGGTGAGCAAGTCCATCCGCGTGGCCGGCGACGAGCTGGACAAGGCCATCATTGATTACGCCCGGCGGCGCTACAACTTGCTCATCGGCGAGCGCACCTCCGAACGCATCAAGATTGAGGTCGGCAGCGCCCACGAGAGCAGCGAGAACCTCACGACCGAGATGCGCGGCGTGGACCAGGTCACCGGCCTGCCCAAAATTGTGGAGATAACCACCGAAGAAGTGCGCGAGTCGATGTGGGAGAAGATAGATATGATCCTCAAGACCGTGCGCTACACCCTGGAGGAGACCCCACCGGAGCTGGCCGCGGACATCATCGACCAGGGCATCGTGCTGTGCGGCGGCGGCGCGCTGCTGCGCGACCTGGACATGCTCATCTACAAGGACACCGGCATCGTGACCAAGGTCGCGAGCGACCCGCTGTCGGCGGTGGTGCTGGGCACCCAGAAGATACTGGAAGACTTCGGCCGCTATCGCAACCTCCTCGCCACCCGCGGCAAGTAGCAGCCCTGTAGGGCGGGGACCCGTGCCCCGCCGCTCTTCTCGTTTGCATGCCACCCACTTCGCCACGCCGCAATCCACGCGTTATAATGACTCTGCCGCTGGGCCCGTAGCTCAGTTGGTTAGAGCAGGTGACTCATAATCACTTGGTCGCTGGTTCGAATCCGGCCGGGCCCATGTTTTCTTGCTCTGTCCAGCAACGAACAACCGACAACCAACAACCGGCACGCCTCGCGCGCGAGGTGTGCCGTATAATATCCCCGCCGCCGGGCGCGTAGCTCAGATGGTTAGAGCGTCTGGTTTACACCCAGAAGGCCAGCGGTTCGAATCCGTTCGCGCCCATTCGCGCCCATCGGGCTTGCTTCGCTCTCCGGCTCCCGGGTAGTGTTGAATGACCGCCGCGACCTACTCCTCCGCCGGCTCTTCCTTCGGCGCACGGGCGTAGGTGCTGCCGACCGAAATCGCCGCGTCCAGCTCCGGCGCGAAGTAGCTCAGGTCGAAGTATGCGGTCTCTACGCCTTCGGCCACATCCAGCGTCACCGAGAGAAACCCGTCCGCCACCACTATGGTGATGGACAGCTTGCCTTCGTTGTCCGGCGAGGGCGTGACCTTGGCGATGTAGCCATCGTCTGCGGGTGTAAGCGTCAGCTCGTAATCGCCGCCCATCCACTCGCCCGGCTCGCCTTCCGCCGCTGGCGGCTGGTAGTAGGCGACCGAGATAACGAGCTTATGGGCGCTGAAAGGGAGCTTGCTCAGGTCGGCGGAACCGCGCACCGCGCCGTCCTTCAACACTGCCGACACCTCAATGTCCGGCGGCAGGAAGTCGGGTATATCGGTGACGATCTTTTTCACCAGCGCCAGCCCTTCTTCGCCGCGCATGTTCTTCAGGATAATCACGCCGTCGGGATTCACCAGGAAGGTCGCGGGGATGCTTCTGATTCCCCACCGCACTCCCAGCCGGTTTTTCCATCCACCGCCACGCTGGAATTTCACCTGCTTCCCCGTAATCATTGGATAGGAATGGATGTCGTAGATGATGGGGTAGTGCATCCCGTTTTCGGCAATGACGCTGTGCATCTTCTCTTCGGTTGCCGGGCTGTCCAGCGACACACCGATGAGCTCGAAGCTGTCTCCCTTCATCTCGTCATAGAAAGGTGCAACATGAGGAATCTCCCGCATGCAAGGACCGCACCAGTATGCCCAGAAATCGATGAAAACGAACTTCCCCGACTTGTTCAGCTCGGCGAGGCTGATTGGATTGCCGCCAAGATCTGTGCCTGTCAGTTGCGGCGCCTTCTCCCCCAGTCCCGGCTCCGCCGCTGCGGGCAGCGCCGCTATGCAAATCAGCGCGAATATCAGTGCGAGTACTGCGAGTTGTCTCATGTTTTCCTCCCGAAGGTCGCGCGATTATAACACTACGGTCACGGCGCCATCCGGGGGTTATCAGATTGCGGGCTATCTGCTAGTATGCCTTGCCATAATTCCGTTTGGTGGAGATTGCTATGTGGAAACTCCTGCTGAAAGAAGACCTTTCCGCCGAAGAAAAAAAGCAGATTATCGACCTCACGGCCGAGTACTACGGCCAGCACCTTAACCCCGGCTTCCTCAAGTTTAAAAAGAGCTCGGACAGCAAGGCGGTGGAGTGGGGCGGCCACGGCGCCACCATGGTGGACATCCACGGCCGCCGCTTCCTGGACTGCCTCGGCGGCTACGGCATCTACGCGCTGGGGCACCGGCCGCAGGAAGTCATTGACGCGATGGAGCAGGTGTACAAGCGCATCGGCCTCTACTCGCAGGAGCTGCTGAATCCCTTCCAGGCCTTCCTCGCCAAGAAGCTGGCCGACCTCTCCCCCGGCGATATGAAGTATTCCTATTTCCACAGCGGCGGCGCCGAGAGCAACGACGCCGCCATCAAGCTCGCGCGGCTGGCCACCGGCCGCACCCAGCACATCTCCATGACCCAGGGATTCCATGGCAAGACCATGGGCTCGCTGTCCGCCACCAACCGCGAGCCGGTGCGCGCGCCCTTCCAGCCGCTGGTGCCCGGCTTCATTGAAGTTCCCTGGGACGACCTGGAGGCGCTGGAAGCGGCGATGAGCAGCGAGATCGCCAGCGTTATCATCGAGCCCATCCAGGGCGAAGGCGGCATCAACATACCTTCCGACGGTTATCTTTCGGGCGTGCGCGAGCTGTGCGACCAGCACGGCGCATTGCTACACTTCGACGAGATACAGACCGGCTTCGGGCGCACCGGCAAGTGGTTCGGCGCCCAGCACTGGGGGGTGGAGGCCGACATCATGACGCTGGGTAAGGCCCTCGGCGGCGGCGTATTCCCCATCAGCGCGCTGCACGGCAACGAGCGCGCGTGGCACCGCCTGGACGAGAACCCCTGGTGGCTCACCAACACCTTCGGCGGCAGCGCCCCGGCCTGCGCTTGTGCGCTGGCGACGATCGAGATACTGGAGCGCGACGGCGTTATTGACGCGGTCCCCGGCAAGGGCGAGTTCTTCCTGGACCTCCTGCGCGAGGCCGTCTCCAACCATCCGAGCCTCATCAAGGAGGTGCGCGGAATCGGCCTGTTCATCGGCATCGAGTTCAACGTGGTGGAGACCGGCGTGAAGGTCGCCAAGGAGCTCTTCACCAAGGACGTGCTGGTCGCGCACACCATCAACAACCCGGCGGTCATCCGCATCGAGCCCCCGCTGACCATCACCGAAGACGAAATGCGCCAGGTCACCGCCCGCTTCGCGGCGTGTTTGGAGGAGTGCGCTGGTTGAGGCGGGTGTGATAAGATTCCTGCACTTCCAGGGCGATGAACCTCGATCATATCGGTATTGCGGTGCGTAATCTGGCGGAGAGCGTGCGGGCTTACGCCGCGCTCGTCGGCGCCGACCCGGCCGCCGTCCACACCACTGAAGTCCCCCAGGAAAAGGTGCGCATCGCCGAGCTGCGCCTGGGCGGCGTGGAGATTGAGCTGATGGAGCCGCTGGCGGAGGATTCGCCCATCAGCGGCTTCCTGGACAAGCGCGGCGAGGGCATCCACCACCTCTGCTACCGCGTGGAGGATGCCGAAGCGCTGTTCACCTCGTTGCGCGCAAACGGCGTGCGCACGCTCAGCGATGAAGTGCGGCGCGTGCGCGGCTACGCCTACTTCTTCGTGCACCCCAAGGACGCCTGCGGGGTGCTCACCGAATTCAAGCAACCACTGGAGCCATCCAATGACGGATAAGAAGGACAAGAAGGACGACGGCAAAAAACCCGAGGGCGCCAAGCGCGCCGTCATCAAAGACGTCACCGCGAAGTCCACCATCGGGCGCATCCAGCTGCTCAAGGACCTGCGCGCCCGGGCGCAGCAGGGAGGCGGCACCGAAGCGATTGACAAGCAGCACGAGAAGGGCAAGCTCACCGCGCGCGAGCGCATCGACCTGCTGATGGACGAGGGCACCTTTCAGGAAGTGGACATGTTCGTCGCCAGCCCCGGCGCGAAGGTCTACGGCGACGGCGTGGTCACCGGCTTCGGCGAAGTGGAAGGGCGGCGCATCGCGTTGTTCGCGCAGGACTTCACGGTGATGGGCGGCAGCCTGGGCGAGCGCCACGCGGCCAAGATCTGCAAGATGATGGAGCTGGCGGTGAAGGTCGGCGTGCCCATCATCGGCCTCAACGACTCCGGTGGCGCGCGCATCCAGGAAGGCGTGTTCAGCCTCGCGGGCTACGCCGATATTTTCTGGCGCAACGTGCAGGCGAGCGGCGTCGTCCCGCAGATATCCGCCATCATGGGCCCCTGCGCCGGCGGCGCGGTGTATTCGCCCGCGCTCAGCGACTTCATCTTCATGGTGCGCAACACCAGCTTCATGTTCCTCACCGGCCCCGACGTCATCAAGGCGGTGCTGAACGAGGAAGTGACGTTTGAGGAGCTGGGCGGCGCGCTGACCCACAACCAGCGCTCCGGGGTGGCGCACTTCGCGGCGGAAAACGAGCTGGACTGCCTGCGCCAGATACGCCGGCTGCTGGGCTTCTTCCCGGCCAACAGCGCGGAGGATCCGCCCTACGTGCACCCGCTGGACTCCCCCGAGCGCCGCGAGGAAAAGCTGGCGGAAATCATCCCCGACGACCCCAACAAGCCCTACGACGTGCGCGACATCATCCGCCTGGTAACCGACCTGGACAGCTTCTTTGAAGTCCAGCCGATGTACGCGCCGCACCTCATCGTCGGCTTCGCCCGGCTGAACGGCTACGTGGTCGGCCTGGTGGCGAACCAGCCGCGCGAGCTGGCCGGCTGCCTGGACATCAACTCGTCCATGAAGGGCGCGCGGTTCATCCGCTTCTGCGACTGCTTCAACATCCCGCTCATCACCTTCGAGGACGTGCCCGGCTTCCTGCCCGGCACCAACCAGGAGTGGGACGGCGTCATCAAGCACGGCGCCAAGCTGCTCTACGCCTACTGCGAGGCCACGGTGCCCAAGCTGCTGGTCATCACCCGCAAGAGTTACGGCGGCGCCTACTGCGTGATGAGCAGCCGCCACGTCCACGGCGACTACAACCTCGCGTGGCCCACCGCCGAGATTGCGGTGATGGGCGCGCAGGGCGCGGTGAACGTGACCATGCGCCGCGAGCTGGCCGCCGCCGCCGAGGGCATCAAGGACCCGAAGAAGGCCGCCGAGGCGATCGAGAAGAAGCGCCAGGAGCTGATTGACGATTACCGCCGCCAGTTCATGCACCCCTACATCGCCGCCGAGCGCGGCTACGTGGACGACGTGATTGACCCGCGCGACACCCGCCTGAAGCTCATCGCCGGCCTGGAGATGCTGCGCACCAAAGTGGAAGCCCGCCCCAACCGCAAGCACGGGAATGTCCCGTTGTAGGGGGGGGATTCAGGCGCCATAGCCGCCCGCGGCCTGCTGTGCCAGCGGCAACATTGGTGGAGGAGGGATTGAATGGATGTGCCCAAGTACACAGAAGAAGACGTGGAAATCGTCGTCGCGATGCTGCTGGATATTGACCGGCGGCTGGAAGAACGCAAGGTGCAGGAGCGCGAGCGGAAGCAAGCCGAGGAGCAGCTGCACCGGGAGAAGGCCCGCTTCCGGCTGCGCGAGCCGTACGCCAGCCTGATCAGGCAGATTGCCGAAATGCTCGGCGTCCCCAGCCCGGCATCGGCGACGGCCGACGAGATTAACGAGCTGACCGAGACCGTGCAGTATTACGCGGAACTGCAAGAGCGCAACAACCAGGCCCTTGAGGCCCTTTTCAAGATCCAGGCGGAGCTGTTCAAAATGAACTCGCAGCTGTTCAAGGAGGCGGAGCGCCGCCGCGACCAGGCCAAGGAGGAGGAGCGCAAGTACGGGGTGCTGGCGCAGATGGAAGGCGCCCCGCTCGTGCCCGCCGCTTCGCCTGCTATGAGCAGCGAAGACGTGGAGCGCCTGTTCAACCTCCAGTACCTCTTCAGCCAGATTTCCCCGTGGTACGAGGATGCCTGCTTCATCGTGGACGGCTACAATGTCATTGGCCGCGTGCCGCGCTACAACTACCGGGTGCAGGTGGCGAGGCTCGGCGAATGCCGCGACCGGCTCATCCACGACCTGGACTATCTCAAGTCGCAGATTGAGGGCGACTGGTGCGTGGTCTTTGACACGGTGCACGCCTATGAGGAGGCCGAGCAGTGCGGCATACGTGTGGTCTTCCCCCACGGCAACCGCATCAGCTCCAAGGAAAGCGGGGACGACCGGGTGGTGGCGGAAGCGGAGCGGCTGGTGGCGGAGAAGCGCAAGGTCTTCGTCATCACCAACGACGCCGAGCTTTCCGCGCGCAGCGCCGATGTGGGCGCCACCACGCTCGCCGTCGGCGAAGTATTTAGGTACTGATGTAGCCCCTGCACCCCCCCGAACATAAGCACGCCACCGAGGAGGCCGAGGAGGTGGAGAAACCAGCCCAGGCGCGCGGGCAGTGTTTCCCACTACAAGTACGGAGCATCCCACGTAGTAGGGTTTGACAGATGTTTATGCCAATGCTAATCTCGCCATCGTAATGCAGCACTTGATTGGCGCAATGAATCACCGCAGGGAGTACCGCGAGGGGATTGGCGACTGCTCCCACCCAGGTGCTATTTGGAAGCGTGAATCCAACAGATACTCTCTTCGCGGTGGGCTGTGTTCGGTCATCGCTGATGAGCTAAACCAAATGAAAGAGGCGATGTCCTCTAGATAGGAGGGTAGGGCAATGGCATCGTTAATACCAAGTTGTCCGGTTGTTTGCGTTCTTATCCAGACGCATGCCCCAGGAGGCACAAGCCTGAGCTATCGAATTATCCAGGCGGTCTTGTGGCCAGTTATAACCGCCGCATTGGTTGTGCTGTTTATATTCGTTTTCAGACAGCAGATTGCCTCACTTATAGATCGTATCAAAGCAGCGACGATCGGACCTGCTAGGCTAGAGATGGGGGACAAGGTGGTTGCGCAGAAGCCCGCCAAACCAAAGGAGGAAGGAGTAGAGATAGCATTACAGGAATCGCAAGTAAACACTGAGGCGCTTAGAGACTCGCTCGAGGAGAAGGCTGAGGCAATCCGATTGATATGGCAGGCATATGAAGCCCTGGCTGGAAAAGTAGCCCCATACGAGTTTGGAGTGATGAAATCTCACGATGTTTCAGCTCAGCACCAATGTTATATGTGGTTTATTTACTGGCACTGCGAAAGAGTGTGGCAATGGATCTATGGTACGCAGGTTGACCTGTTGGCAGCTCTCCGAAGTGGACAGATGGGTGTGGACGTAGTTAAATCCAACTACTTCGTCGCGCACGAGGCGAAGGTCAAACAAACCCCAGGTTGGTGGATGAGTGCCGTGTTGCTGGAGAGAATCAAGCAGAACCGCGACGCGTACTTTGAAGCATATTTGAAATTCCTAGAAGATATGGACCTGGTCAAACGAGCCAACAACACTGTGTTCCTTACTCCCATGGGGCAAGCTTTCTTGAATTACCTTGATACATATAGGTATCAGTCGTCTACTAGGACCTACTAGAGCGCAGACAATTACCCCCCGAACATCAGCACGCCAACCACCAGGCCCAGGAAGGAGATTAGCCAGACCCAGGCGAGGGTGGCGCGGGTGAGGTCCAGGACGCGGACGCGGAGGAAGCCCGCGAGCCAGGCGTTGTGCGTGTTCGTGGGGTCGCAGACGCCCTGCATCATCCCCACCGAGAAAAACGCGGTCATCAGCAGCGGCGACGACAGCCGCCCCGCCTGCTGCAGCAGCCCCACAATCCCCGCGCCCATGCCGTAGAGGTTCAGCGGCCCGCGGTAGAGCGCGAGCGGCGCGAGCACGGTGAACACGGCGATGAACATAAGCGGCGTGCGCGGCACCACTCCCTGCACCAGCGGCCCCACCGCCTGCGTGACCTCCGGCAGCATGGTCGCCTGCAGCAGCATCCCGATGCCGAACAGCAGCAGTATCGCCGGCACCGCCATCCTGAACCCGTCGTAGCCCGCGCGCATCACCCGGTTGGCTTCGCCGCGCCGGGGCTTCCAGGTGCTCAGGTGCGCGTACACCACGCCGAGAAACAGCGCCGGCACAATCGGCAGCGTGAAGCCCGCGAAATACCCCAGCGACGCGCCCAGGTTCGCCGTGAGCAGCAGCAGCAGCGGATAGATGAGCGCCGCCAGCGACAGCGCATTCACCCTTTCGGCGAGCGGCTTGGCGCCCAGCGCCAGCCATATCACGCGCGCGATGGCGAGCAGCGTGAGCAGCGCCGTGGCCAGCGCGAGGATCCAGAACAGCGCCTGCTTCACGTACGCAAACAGCGCGGGATAGCGCAGCACCACTGCTCCGCCGGCGATGAAGACGACGGCCGCGAGCGCGGTGACGGCAGTTTCGGCTGGGCGCACGCCCTGCTCACGCCGGATGCGGACGAAGATGAACGCGGCGGTGACCGCTAAAAAGATGGTGAACAGCGCCAGCGCGTAGGGGATGATGCGCTCCTGCGGCAGCCCCAGCACGCTGATGTAAAGCTGCCAGTTCACCGGATTCAGCGCGCCGCCCAGCGACAGCGCCAGGAGAAACACCGCGCCCGCGGTAAGCGGCTCCAGCCCCATCGCCAGCATCAGCGGCAGCGCCGTGGTGGCGACCATGATGACCGCGCCCAGGCCGCCGAGGTTGGTGAACAGCAGCGCGATGACCAGCGTGAGCATCAGCGTGAGCAGGAAGGGCGAATCCCCGGCGAACTCCGCGGAGAACCGCACCAGGAAGCGCGCGATGCCCGCGTCCTCCACCTGCGCCGCCAGCACTGCGCCGAGGAACACCGCGACGATGAGCGCCGCGAGCCGGGTGAAGCCCTCGCCGATGACAGTGCCCAGTATGGTGTTCAGCGGCTGGGCGAATTCGCCCGCGAAGAGCTTGGGCGCGAAGGCGATGAGCGCGATGAGGATGGCGGTCACCGGCAGCACCAGTGCCGTCGGCGGCCGCACGATGAAGAGGAACAGGCCCATGCCCACAATCGCCGCGATGAGAAGCGCCCCCAGCAGCATGCGGGGATTATACCCGACCCGAATTGCGCGCGGCCGTGGTTGCTGTTACCATTTCAGTGCAGTGGCGGAGAACCACGATAACCGGGTGAAGCGCGCGGTGGACAACTACCTCCAGCGCCGCCGCCAGCCACAGCCCCGGCCCACCGTCGTGGTCGTCACCAAAAAGAAGAAGGAGCAGGAGCGGGTGCGCGTGCCCTTCGTGCTCCCCGACCACAAGTGCGCGGTGTGCGGCGCCGAGCCCCACTCGGGCGTCACGCTGCCCGGGGACTCGGTGGTGTACTTCTGCGACGATCACCTGCGGGTCGGCCGCACTATCGCCGAGAAGGCGTGGCGGCAGTATAAGCTGCGGCGGTTCATCGCCGAGGTGCAGGAGGCCTACCGCGAACGCCGCGACAGCGTGCTGGAGCGCGAGTACGGCAAGCTCTGCCCGTTCTGCGGGGTGGAGCTGGTGGAGGAGCTGACGCACGACGGCAAGGCCTACAGCTTCTGCCCGTCCTGCGACACCGAGTTCTACGACACCACCGGCGACGACGAAGCGCCCGGCATCCCCCCGGCGGAGGATGCCACGACGCTATAATTGTGATGGGGTCTGGGGACCCGCGGAAACAGCCCTTTAGGAAGGTGTGAAGCGCTATGATAACCAGCGCATTCATTCGGGGAACACTGCTTTCACTCGCCACCTTTGCCTTCGCGCTCGGGTTGAGCGCGTGCGGTGAGGTAAGTAACACCTCGGCGCCAACCTCCACGGCGGTCGGGCCGCCCGCAAGCGCGTTGTCCGAACTGGATAGTCTGGAGGTGCCTGCGGGAGTGGACGCCGCGTTGTTCAGCGAGTTGAAGGAAGCGCTCCGCCACGCACTGGGGACGGCCGCCAAGTTCGCGTCCGCCCCGCCGGCGGGAATGGCCAACCGCGTCACCGACCTTACGCTCACCGACGGTGGCGGCGGAACCTACACCCTCACCTGGCGTTATCGGAACCTGGGGGATTATGACCAGAATGGTACGGTGGGAATCTCCGACATCACGCCTATCGCCGTGCACTTCGGCCAAAACGCGGACGCCGGCAACGAGTGGATTGACGGCGGCGGCAACGGTGCGGTTGACATTAGCGATATCACGCCGCTGGCGGTGAACTTCGGCGCGAACTGCGCGGCGTACGTGATAGAGACCAGCGAAAGCCAGGACGGGGTGTATGCCGAAGTGGAGTCCGTGCCCTTCAGCTCGGCCGCTGGCGATGGACGAAAGGGCTTTTCCCACACGCTTTCCCTGCCCCCAGGCGTATGGGTTCGCGTCGTGCCCGCGGACAGCGGGGATGCGAAGAGCACCGATATTGGCAGTAATCCGGCCCGAGTGCCCGGCGCAGGCGAGGAGCTGCCGGTGGCGGCGATTGCCGCCGAGCCCGGCTCCGGCGAAGCTCCATTAGCCGTGGATTTCGATGCAAGCGGGAGCTTCGATCCCGACGGCGGGAGCATTGCCAAATACGAGTGGGACTGGCAGGGGGACGGCACCTACGATGAAGACACCGGCGCCAACCCGCTGGCCGCTCACACTTATGACAGCGCTGGCACCTTTGCCGCCAAGGTGCGTGTAACCGACGATGAAGCGACTGCCTCGGTGGCGAGCCAGACGATAACCGTCGCCAGCCCGGGAGTGAACGAACCGCCGGTCGCCGTTATCGGGACCGACACCACGGAGGGAGAAGCCCCGCTGTACGTGTACTTCTGGGGATGGGACAGCCACGACCTTGACGGCGACATCGTGAAGTACGAGTGGGACTTCGAGGGTAGTGGAACCTGGGTTGAAACCGAATACGGGAATGAGGGCGAGTACACCTACAACTCCGCCGGCATCTATCAGGCGGCGCTGCGGGTGACGGACGATGAAGGCGCGACCGGCACCGACACGGTAACCATCACGGTGTCCGGCGGCGGCGACCCGCCAGTGGCGCAGCTGGACGCGGATCCCACTTCGGGAGATCCTCCGTTGGTAGTTGACTTCGATGCCGGCGGAAGCCACGATCCGGACGGTGGAAGCATAGTGAAGTACGAGTGGGACTGGAACGGAGACGGGACCTACGACCACGACTCCGGCACCACCTCCACGGCCCAGCACACCTACAGCACTGACGGCACCTATCCGGCCAAGGTGCGGGTAATCGACGACGAGTTCACCACCGCCACCGCCACCGCCGTCATCACCGTCGGCGCTGGCGGCACCGCGCGCGGTGACTGGTGGATGTTCGGCCGCGAGCCGGCGCACAACCGGCGCAGCCCCTTCGTCGGCGCACAGGCCGATGACGTGAAATGGCAGTTCGACACCGGGGGTGTCGTGGACAGTAGCCCCGCCATCGCCGCCGACGGCACCATCTACTTCGGCAGCTTCGACGAGTACATCTACGCCGTCAAGCCCGACGGCAACCAGAAGTGGCGTTACGGAACCGATGGCAACATCCGTTCCAGCCCCGCCATCGCCGAAGATGGCACCGTCTACGTGGGATGCGATGACAACTACCTCTACGCCATCACGCCGGACGGGAATCTCAAGTGGCGGTACCAGACCGGCGACTGGGTTACATCGAGTCCCGCAATCGGCTCTGATGGCACCATCTACGTGGGAAGTGACGACCAGTACCTCTACGCCATCACGGATGATGAAACCGAAGGGACACTCAAGTGGCGCTATCAGACCGGCGGATACGTCTGGTCAAGCCCGGCAATCGGAGCCGATGGCACCATCTACGTGGGAAGCAACGACCATTACCTCTACGCCGTCACTCCTGCGGGCGGCTTCAAGTGGCAATACGAGACCGGAGGCTGCGTCACCTCCAGTCCGGCAATCGGCTCTGACGGAACGATCTACGTAGGGAGCTGGGACGGCTACCTCTACGCCATCAATCCAGGCGGCTCGTTCAAGTGGCGCTATGAGACCGGAGACGACGTCGAATCCAGTCCTGGCGTAGGCGCCGATGGAACCATCTATGTAGGAAGCGACGACGACTACCTCTACGCCATCAACCCGAACGGTTCGTTCAAGTGGAAGGAGGAGGTGATCGGTGACCTGTGGAGTTCCAGCCCGTCGATAGGAGCGGACGGCACCATTTACCTGAGCAGCTACTCAGTACTCACAGAGAATATCTGGATTACCGCCCTCGATTCTGGCGGGAATTTCAAGTGGCGATATAACAAGGAGGACGCGAGCTTGCTCTCCGACTCCAGCGCCGCCATCGGTCCTGATGGCACCGTGTACATCGGCTGCGGCGCCGACCTCTTCGCCTTTGCCGACTAGCTGTTGATGTGCTTTGCGCTTGGGTGCCCGCTTCAAGGGCGGCGCTACTCCGTCTCGTCCGGCGCGAAGTGGAACTTCACGCCTGACTGCTCGGCTGAGGCCTCATGCGCCTGCAGGTTGGTGTCCTCCCCCACAATCTCCACCCGCAGCACCCCGTCCTGCGCCTGGTCCTTGAGCAGCTCGCCCTCGACACCAACTCCCTGCGCATAGTAGGTTTTGGGCGCGGCGTCCTCCACCGCGTGGCTGGAGCGGCGGCCGTCGGGCTGCCACACGCTGTAGTTGCCGTGGAAGTGCAGGCCGGGCGGCTCGCTGGTTACGCGAATCTCGTAGGCGATGATGCGCGCCGCCGGCTCCGGCTGCTTGCAGGAAGACGGCGCGATGAGCATGAGCAGCAGCGCCATTAGCACGAATCCTATCGCCCGCAGTGTGTTCCCACTCCCCATTCCCGCATTCTAGCACAGGCGCTTCCTCAGCCTAATCCCTCATCCCTAATCT
>CAZKNJ010000007.1:18936-60079 GCA_964554185.1 uncultured Planctomycetales bacterium
CATTCCCGCATTCTAGCACAGGCGCTTCCTCAGCCTAATCCCTCATCCCTAATCTCTAATCCCTGCTTTAAAAAGGGGAGGGAGGGGCTTTTTTGGCCCCTCCCCAGGCAAATGTAGGGCTTGAAACCTCAGGAGGTTGGGGTAGCTAACATTTGGAATAGCCACAAAGGTGGCAGGCGACGCAGCCGCTGTCGTGCACCAGCGTCCCGCCGCAGTCGGGGCACACGTCCACCATGTTCTTGTACAGGTTATTCACCACGAGCTGGCCGCCGTGCGCGTCGGTCTCTTCGCCATGCGCCAGCCGGTCGCCGTTGCCGCCCGTGTCCACCGCGCCCTTGGGCACGGAGGTGTCCTTCACCACGTTGTTGGGCGTCGGCGCCTTGCGCGTATGCGCGTATTTGCCGTTCACCTGGATTCCCTTGAACTCCAGGTAGCTCTCCACCGCCTTGGCGATGGCGTCGGGGCAGCTCGTGACCCGCACCCCGCCCGGCAGCATGTGCGGCACGGGGCAGGCGATGCCCCGCAGTTGTTTGAGCACGCTGTTGATGTCAAGGCCGGAGCGCAGCGCCAGCGAAATCAGGCGCGTGATGCCTTCGCTCTGCGCCGCCGAGCAGCCGCCGGCCTTGCCCATCTGGCAGAAGACCTCAAAGGGCTTGCCCTCCTCGTCTTCGTTGATGGTCACGTACATCTTGCCGCAGCCGGTTTCAATGCTGGTGGTCGCGCCGGTGACAATCTTCGGGCGCGGGCGCGGCTTGATGGTCATCCCCGGCAGCGGCTGCTGCTGCGCCACCGTGGCCTGCTCCTTCTTGTTGACCTTGCCGATGTTGAGCACCTGCTCCTCGCGGCTGCCGTCGCGGTAGACCGTCACGCCCTTGCAGCCCAGCTTGTGCGCGAGGATGAACACCTCCCGCACGTCTTCCGGCGTGGCTTCCCGGCGGAAGTTCACCGTCTTGCTCACTGCGTTGTCGGTGTGCGCCTGGAACGCCGCCTGCATGCGGACGTGGTATTCGGGGGCGATCTCGTGGCTGGTGACGAAGAGGCGTTTCCACTTGTCCGGCACTTCGGTGAAGCCCGCCAGGCTCCCCTTCTGCGCCACCCGGCGCATCAGGTCCTCGCTGGCGAAGCCCTCGCGCTTGGCAACTTCGGTGAAGTGCGCATTGGCCTCCACCAGCTCGGTGCCGTCCATTACATTCTTTATATAGACCACCGCGAACAGCGGCTCGACGCCGGAGCTCGCGTTGGCGATCATCGCAATCGTGCCGGTGGGCGCAATCGTGGTGCGGGCGGCGTTGCGGTATTTCTTGTCGGTGCCCGCGTAGATGCTGCGCTCCCAGAACGGGAAGGTGCCGCGCTGCGCGCCCAGCTCCACGCTCATCTGGTCGCTCTCGTCCTGGATGAACTTCATCACCTTCCCCGCCAGCTCCACCGCTTCGTCGCTGTTGTAGGGCACCTCCAGTTGGAAGAGCATGTCCGCCCAGCCCATCAGGCCCAGCCCGATCTTGCGGTTGCCCCGCACCATGCGGTCAATCTCCGGGAGCGGGAAGGAGTTGGCGTCCACCACGTTGTCCAGGAAGTGGATGCCGGAGCGGATGATGCGCTTGAGCTTGTCCCAGTCCACCTGCTTGCCGGCGGTGACGCACTTGCCGAGGTTCAGCGACCCCAGGTTGCAGGCCTCGTAGGGCAGCAGCGGCTGCTCGCCGCAGGGGTTCGTCGCCTCAATGCGCCCCAGCGCCGGCGTGGGATTGTCGCGGTTCACGCGGTCCAGGAAGATGATGCCCGGCTCGCCGTTGAGCCAGGCGTGGTTCACGATGTAGTCAAAGACCTTGCGCGCTTTCAGGCGCTTGACCACTTTCTTGCTGTTCGGATTGACGAGCTCGTATTCCTCGTCTTTTTCCACCGCCTCCATGAACTCCTCGTCCACGGCGACGCTGATGTTGAAGTTGGTGATATCGGTGTTGTCCTTCTTGCAGGTGATGAAGTCCAGGATGTCCGGGTGGCGCACGTCCAGAATCGCCATATTCGCGCCGCGCCGGGTGCCGCCCTGCTTGATCACCTCGGTGGCCTGGTTGAAGACCTTGAGGAAGGAGATGGGCCCGGAGGCCACGCCGCCGGTGCTGCGCACCACGTCCCGCGCCGGCCGCAGCCGGGAGAAGGAAAAGCCGGTGCCGCCGCCGGTCTGGTGGATGAGCGCCGCGTGCTTCACCGTATCAAAGATGGCGTCCAGCGAATCCTCAATCGGCAGCACGAAGCAGGCGGAAAGCTGCCCGCGGTCGCGCCCGGCGTTCATCAGCGTGGGCGAGTTGGGCAAAAACTCCATCCGCGCCATCAGCTCGTAAAACTCCTGCTCGGTCTCCCGCACGTCCATCCCGGAGTTGTAGCGCAGGTCGGGGGCGGCCACCACCTTGGCCACCCGGCGGAACATCTCTATCTCGGTTTCGGTTACCTTGGCTTCCGCGTCGCGCAGCAGGTACCGGCGCTGGAGAATCACCCGTGCGTTCTCCGTCAGCTCCGGCTCCAGGCTCATATGGGCCAGCTTCCCTTGCCCCTGCGCAGTTGTACGGTTCACGGAATCCTCCCCTGCAAGTAATGCGCGATAGAGTTTGTTTCCACCCTCCCCCAGGCAGGACGTGCACACTATACACGAACATATCAACAACTTTCAACCAACAATGCTACACGTCTGATGGGCAATGTGCATTGTTTGTTGATTTTGTTTAACCTTCAGCCCGTCCGGTACCCTCAGGGAACACTAGTCTAGCCCCCCGCGTGGCGTCCGTCAACCGTTTGCAGCGCCTATTTTCGCCTTCCCGCCGCGATTTAACTATACTCCTGTTGAGAGGGTTGAATCCTCCCCTGTAGGGCGCGCACCAGTGGCGCGCCGCTTCTGTTCTTCCGGGCTTGCTGGCCGCTGAATGCTGGAAGCTGAATGCCGGTGGCGCGGGCGTTTACCCGCCTGTGGAAGGCTTGCCCGCCATAGTCCCTCAGGGACGCCGGAGGGTCCTCGCCCGTGATTCAGGTGGTTGGCAGGCGAGACGCCTGCCCCACCGGAGAGTCCCCGCCCTACAGCTTCTTCCTTACTACCTCCTACTTCCTACTCAAGAAACTCTCCGCATACTCCCAGTAATTCTCCGCCGAGCGCACAATCGCTGCGCGCTCCTCCGCCGTCACTTCGCGCTTGACCTTCGCCGGCACGCCCGCCACCAGCGACCCCGGCGGCACCTGCATTCCTTCCAGCACCAGCGCGCCCGCGGCGACGATGCAGCCGTCGCCCACCACCGCGCCGTCCAGTACCTTCGCGCCCATGCCGATGAGGCACTCGCGCCCGATGGCGCAGCCGTGCAGCACCGCGTTGTGCCCCACGGTCACATACTCGCCGACGGTGCACGCGAGTTCGTGGGTGACGTGCATTACGCACAGGTCCTGAATGTTGCTGAATGCGCCGACTTCAATGCGGTTGATATCGCCGCGCAGGACGCAGCCGAACCACACGGACGCGTGCGCCGCCAGGTGCACGTCGCCGATGAGCCAGGCGCCGGGCGCGGCGAAGGAGGGCTCGTCCAGCGCGGGCGCGTGCCCGCCGAAAGCCATTAGGTGCGCGGTTGGAAGTGGTTCCATCGCGCGCGATTATACCAGCGCTCAGTTATAATGTGCGGGTGAGCATCCTCTGCCTGGATCCCGGGGAAAAGCGCATCGGCGTCGCGGTGGCCGAGCCGCCGGTCTACATCGCCGTCCCCCTGGAGATGGTCCCGGCGGAGCCCGCGGAGGCCGCGCTTAAGCGCATCGCCGCCATTGCCACCGAGCGCAGTGCCAAACTCCTGGTCGTCGGGCTGCCGCTGCAGACCGATGGCCAGGAAGGTGCCGCCGCCCGCGCCGCCCACAGATTCGCGCAAAACGTGGGTGATGCGCTCAGCTTGCCGGTGGAGTTTCAGGACGAGCGGATGAGCAGCAATGAAGCGCAGCGTGCCCTCTCCACCGGCGGCAACCGCTCTCATCGCAGCTCCGGGCGCACCGACGCCGTGGCCGCTTCGCTCATACTCAGCGCCTATCTGGAACGCACCCGCGAGGAGCGGACGTGACGCCGCGGCGCTCCAACTTCATCGCGGACTACACCTTCGCGCGGGTCACCGACATTCCGCCGGACTTCCTGCGCAAGGCGGGCGTCACCGGCCTCATCCTGGACTTGGACAACACCCTCACCCGCTGGGAGCAGGACGAAGCGCCAGCGGACATCGCGCAGTGGGTGCAGTTGATGAAGAACTCAGGCTTCGCGCTGGTGATACTCAGCAACGGCCTGCGCGAAAAGCAGGCCAAAGTCTCGCGGCAGCTCGCCGTGCCGCTGGTGGCCACGCGCCTGCCCAAGCCCTTTGCGCTGGGCTTCCGCGAGGCGCTGAAGGCGCTGGGTGTGCCATTGGAAAACGCTGCGGTCGTGGGCGACATCGTCTTCACCGACATCTGGGGCGCCAACCGCCTGGGCCTCAAGACTGTATTGGTGGAGCCGCTTTCGCCCATTGACTTCACCGGCACCAAGGTCTGGCGGTTCTTTGAGTGGCTGTTCAAGCTGCGCCGCCCCGCGCGCCCCGGAGGCGGCGAGTGAGCCTCCCCGCGCGCCCCTACCTCACGCGCATGTCGCAGTTCGCCTGGCTGGCGTCGTTCTGGTTCGTCATCCACTTCATCTGGGCGACGCTGCTGCCGGTGGTCATTCCCGCGATGGTCAAGGGGATGGTCGCCTACGAGGAGCAGGGCACGCGGCTGGGCCTCCTGCTCGGCGCGGGCGCGGCGGTGTCGGCGGTGCTGCAACTCACCATCGGCTTCGTCAGCGATTCCAGCGAAAGCCGCTACGGCCGCCGCAAACCCTACATCGTTATCGGCGTGCTGCTGAGCTGCGCCGCGATGCTCTACCTCGTCCACGCGCCGGGGTACTGGCAGCTGCTGTTCGCCTACTTCTTCGCGCAGATATTCCTCAATACCGCGAGCGTGCCCTACCAGAGCATGATGCCCGACCTGGTGCCGGAGCGCTACCACGGCCGCGCGGCGGCGATGATGGGCTTGTTTGACCTCACGGGCAAGCTCAGCGGCCTGGTGGTCGTCGGACTGGTGCTCGCGGGCGTGGGCCTGGGTGCTACTCGTGTCGCCGCCAACGGCCAGCCGTCCTTCGCCATGTTGGGGGTGGTCTACTGCGTTCTGCTGCTCGCGCTGGCGGCGGTGGTGCTCAGCAAGGCCCCCAGCTACCCCAGCATCCTCGCTGCGGGCTTCCTGCGTTTCCGCCCGGCGCAGACCGGCCGCAGCCTCCTGCGCGAGTTCGCCAACTTCGGCTTCCGGGCCAACTGGGAGCTGGTGAAGCTGATGTTCTCGCGCACCGCCATCCTGCTGGGCTACTACACCTTCATCCCCTTCGTCTACTACTTCGTGGAAGCGAACCTCCACGTCCCCGAAGAGCGCATCTGGCTCGCGGCGGTGTTACTCGCCGCCATCATTCTCGGCGCGGTGGCGGGCAACCTCACCGGCGGCTACCTCTGCGACCGCGTCGGCAAGCGCCGCGTCATCTTCATGGGCATGGCGCTGACGATAGTGTTTATGCTGCCGATGATCTTCGCCCGCGACATCATCACCGCGATTGCCTACGGCGTCGGCCTGGGCGCGGGGTGGGGCGCGTTCATCGCCGCCGACTGGGCATTCGCCTTCACCCTCATCCCCAAAGAAAAGACCGCGCGCTACATGGGAGTGTGGGATATGACCGCGCTGGCGCCGCAGATGGTCGCACCGATGGCTGCCGGCTTCGCCCGCGACCGCCTACTCGGCCTGCCCGGCGGCGAAGCCACCGCCTACCAGCTCATCTTTTCCTTCGCCATCGTCTACTTCATCATCGGATTGGTTATACTTGGCTACGTGCGCGAGCAGCCCATCTCGCGGGAGGATGGCGCATGAGCACGCGGCTGGAAAAGGCCGTCCCGCTGATTGCGCTGGGCGTGGTGCTCATCGTGCTGGCAATCGTCTTCCTGCCGGGCTTCATCCGCCAGTTCACATTCAAGCGCGACCTCAACCGGTTCATTGAACTGGCGAAGGTCGGCGAAGCGGTGAAGGCGGCGGACTTCGTCGCGCCGGAAGACCACGCCAAGGCGCTTGACCTCATCGATTCATACATCCCGCCCGACTACTATAAAGACCTCGCGGCGCTCAACCTCCGCGGCTACGAGTACATTGACGGCGTTTACGTCTGCGTGCTGGTCTTCCGCTTCTCCGGCGAGCATTACCGCGGCATCGGCCAGGCGCGCTTGCGCTGGCGGCGCACGCCCGACGGCTGGCGCTTCCGGCTGAGCGACGCGGAGGTGGCGGAGGGCTATCCCGAAGGCGACTTCGTCCCCGTGCAGGGCTTTTTTAGCGGCCAAGCCTTCTTCGGCTACTAACCGGCGGCCTGGAGACCGCCGCTCCTACTCGCTTGACGAACTACCAACTACGAACTACCAACTACCGCTCCGCTCATTTCTTCTTCCCATGGAACCCCAGGTACCCGCGGAACAGGTAGCGGCTGTCGGAGACCGAGATCATACAGTGGCCGTCGGTGGCCGAAGCGATGTTCATCACCTCTTCCACGCAGCGGCGCGGGACGATGCTGAATATCAGGTCGGTGGGCCCTTTGCGCCCGTGTCCCGGCACCACCGTCGCGCCGAAGTCTCTCGCCCACAGCGCCTGCGCGATGTCCTCGCCCTTGCTCTGCGACATGATTCTCACCTGCGACTGGCCGATGGCGAAATGTTCCTCCAGGTAGAGGCCGAGGAACGTGCCGGTGGCGAACCCGCCGGAGTACGCGAGCATCAGCACCGGGCTGTCTAGGTGGCGCACGACCTGGCTGATGGCGAAGATGAAGATGGTGACCTCCACGAACCCGATGCCGGTGGCCAGCCACCGCCGCCCCTGCATTATGTAAACCGTCCGCATCGTCCCCATGGTCACGTCGGTGACGCGTAGCAGGAAGATGAGAATAAATCCCAGAAGCACATTGTCCAGCATGATGCCCGTATTCTAGCATTGCATCACAGGCCGAGATCGGACGTAGGGGCACAGCATGCTGTGCCCGTTCTACCGCTTTGGGGCTAGTTGGCGGCTCATCCGCGCGTCAGGCCTGGCTGAGCAGCTTGAGCCTTGCGAGATGCGATGCATCGTCCCAGCCTATGGGCGGAAGCGCGGCAACCTCCTCTGCCGGCGGCAGCTTGGGGTCGGCCAGGAAATGGCGGAGTGCCTCTATCCCCAGCTTCACGCCCTCGGGCACCTTGTGTTCCAAGAGCCCTTCGGGCGAATAATCAGACTTCGGTGATACCTTCGCCGTAGTGTATTCCTGCAATGCGTCCAAGGCCTGAACACACGCCCGGAGCCGCTCGCACTCCCGCTCCGTCAGCACCACCTGCCGCCCGCCGGGGGCTTGCAGCACGGACAACTGCCCGTCCTTACTTGTGATGAGACTTCCCGAATCCCCCAAGTTCAGCGCAAAGCCATCGGTTGCGATGCGCAGGTCAAGGTCCATAGCCTTGTAGTCTCCGGAGTTGATGATGAGACCCACGTCGTCTCCCACCCACTCGATCTCCGTGCTAACCATGGAGCGCTGCGCTTCCCTCTCCAGCACTATCTCGCGCGAGGCGATTGCACCTAGCCAGCACTCCAAGTATGGCTCCGGTATCACTCCGTTGGGCCACGAACTCGCTGGCTCCGCCAGCACCGCCCGGGCGATGCTCGCAGCGTCTGCCAACAACTTCTCGGTCTCAGGGTCAAAGCGCGTTTTCAGCACGGGGTAGGGCTTCTCGTGGCGGATGTAGAACTTGACCTTGTTCTCACCGTTCACCTGCACGTCTACGTAGGTGCCGACGCTCGTATAGTTGCTTTTGATGTTGAGCGAGGTGTCGCCCCGAGCCAAGCCCATGTCGTAGTGCTCGGGCTTGGAAACCTCTACCCCGCCAACGATTGCAGGTATGAACTTGGGGCGCGTATTCCGGTACTCGTTTCGCCGCCGCTCCGATTCCGGGTCGTAGCCTTCCCAGAACCAAGGCCGGATCATCATCCGCTGCTCCATCTGGCTGGCCGGCTCCAGACGCTCGGGCCCGTGCTGCCAGAGAGTATCCACCACTCCAGCGAGCCACTGTGAAAACTCAGGCGGCACCTGTTCCTTAGCTAGACCCAGAAAGTGCAGGTGCATCCACAGCGATTTCTTGGGCACGATCAGATTCCAGTCAACTCCGGAGCCCCAACTCCGCTCGGTCTGGTAAGTGGTGTATCCGCCGGTATTGCCCAACATGGTGAACTGGTTGCTGATGCTCGGCTGTAGGGAGAAGTGGTCCGGCCATAACGTGAGATTGACCGTGCATACGTTGTTCCCGTAGCTCGCGCCCCGAAGCGTATAGACTTCCTCATCAGCGAAATACAGCTTGGAAATCGTCGTGAAGCCGGAGAAGGGCCCTGGGCTGATTAGCGTGTACTTCTCCTTACCGAGTTGCGCCACTACCGGTCTCAGCTTCCACAGAGGAACGGGCCACAGCTTCACCGGCAGCATCTTCTCCGTCAAGCCGTTGATGACGCGCCAGGTGTCGTTCTGGTTGCCGCACACGTTCATGGACGAGTACGGCGGTGTTTCACTGCTCGGTAACAGCCAGTAGGACTCGTTGTCGTTGATGTCCACTGCTACCCAGCGGCTTCCGCCCAGAGGTTCCGGCAGCTCATAGAGCCAGAAGGATGAACCCTCGTGCAGAAGGCTGTCGTAGTACCCAATGTTGTACTCCGTTTTCCCCGTATCATCGGTCGGATAGACCGTCACTTCACAAGTGCCCAACCGCCAGACAACGCTGTCGCCACTCGATTCGCTCGGCCGGAAGAACTTCCAGTACACCGCCGCGGCCAGCCCCACGAGGATGAACACCGCCAGCAGCGCAATGACGATCCGCCCGACGCGGACGCCCGCCACCAGCCGGCGTACCACCGACTCCTCCATCCGCGCCCGGTCGGGCCCGCCCGAGCGGTTCGCATGCTCCTCCCGCATCTTCCCGATTACCCCGTTGACCTCGTCGTCCTTCTTCATGGTTCATTCTCCCGCAGCAGCTCCGCCAGCCGCTTGCGCGCCCGCGCCAGCCGCATCTTGAGCGCCCCCGGAGTTGTGTGCGCTATCCCCGCCGCCTCGGCGACGGAGAAGCCCTCCAGGTAGTGCAGCACCACCGCTTCCTTCTCCGCCGGCTTCAGCGCGCCCAGCATGGCGTCCAGCCAGTGCCCGCCGCCCGGATTCGCCTTTCCGGCGGACGGCTCGCTCGCCAAATGCAGCGGCACCACCGTCCGCAGTCGCCGCCGCCGCAGCATCATCCGGTAGCGGTTGCGCATTATGGCCAGCAACCACGCGGTGAAGCGGCTTTCGTCGCGCAGCCGGTGGAACTCCACCAGCGCCGTGGCCACCGCGTCCGCCAGCAGGTCCTCGCTGTGCGAGCTTCCCGCCAGCGCGCGGGCCACCCGGCCGGCCGCCGGCAGCGCCGCTTCCAGCAACGCCTCAAACCGCGAAAGCTCCTCCCCTCTCATAGTTTCCCGCCGGCGCGCATTCCCGGACGCTCAGTTACATGGATGCGCGAGCACGGTCTATGGTAACAGGCGGCGGGAAAGAACCGCGGTGCAATCCCTCAGTCGCTCGCGAGTACGCTGTTTCGGCGCCCTACGATTTCTCTTCGAGGTGCGCAACTCCGAGAGAGACCTGATTGCCGCGGTCAAGCACGACCATGCCCGCCCAGGGGAGCTCCGGCAACTCCTCCACGACCTCTGCCTGAGCGACCTCCGGATGCTCAAGGAACTCGCGGAACAGCTTGATTCCGGTCTGCACCGCGGAAGGGACGCCTTCAGGCGAGGCACCGACAATCTCCAGCGCAGTATCCAGTTGCCGTCTATGCTCTGCCGTGAGCGCCTCGGGCGCGGCGTCCGCCGCGCGTATGGCGCTCAGCTTCCCACCGGACATGGACACGAGATAGCCGGTGGCAGTGTTCAGTAACTGCCAGGCGTCCGGCTCCAGGCGAAGGTTGAGGTCCATCGAGGTTCTCTCCCCCATCGAGGCCCTCTCCCCGAAGTCAATGACGAGTGCCGCCGAGCCGCCCTCGCGCTCAATGAGCCCCATGAGTAGCGTCCGGCCAAGCGATTCCTGCAAGGCGAACTGCCGGTCAACCAGAGCACCAAGCCAGTTATCCACAATCGCCCGGGGAAAGCCCTCGCTGGGCCATTCTCCGGCTGGGATCTGGAGAGCGTCTCTCGCCATCGATGCTAGCTCGTTTAAGAGGCTCTCATCTTCCGGACTCAGCCTGCAGCGCAGGTAGGGCAGTCGGCCTTCGCTAAGCACGAACACTCTCGTGCTCAAGCGTTCACCGTTGCGGGTGATGATGCCTTCAGCGAAGTGCAGCTGTGGCCTTGGAGGCCAGAAGCGAATCTCCAGACCGTCCCGCGCAATACTCAGCACCTCCTGAGGAGTCTGGCGGAACACCTTGACTCCATTCGACTCAATGGAGAACTCGGGCACTAGACCGGCGAAAGCCTGATCAAGCCGCCCGCGTTCAGCCTGGTCTTGCTCCGCCGGCCGCCATGGCTCCATGCGGTTGTCGAGCATATCGAGGTCAGCGTGGTAAAGCGCACGCGGCTCGCTGGTCACTATCTGGTCAACCGTCTGCTGCAAGCTCCGCGTATACTCGGGTGGGATACTATCCCCCAGCAGTGGCAGAAGCTCCAAGTACTTCGGGAGGTAATGCTTGACCCGCAGCAAGCTGTCCCGTACACCCTCGCCCCAGCATCTAGCAGCCTGGTAGGCATCGTAACCACCCCCATCGCCGCTAAGAAAGAGCTCGGGATTGGCTAAGGTGCGAAGCGTGAAGTTGTCCGGCCACACATACAGCCTGATAGTCAGTGTATCCATGGCGGGGTTGTCCCTGACGCCCTCCATGCCGAATCCGTGAAGCCAATGTCCTACTTGATCTCCGCAATACCGGTTGGAGGCATGCACGAATCCATAGTCAACTGGGCCCGTGTACACCATCCGGAACTCGCCGCGGGAGAGCTTTCTGACAAAAGGCCTAATAGCCCACAGGTCGGCGGGCCAGAGCTTAGCCTTGTCCATTTGCGACGAGACGCTCTGCACCGTGTCAAGGTGCGGTTTGTATTTAGCTGCTTCCGAAAGATTGGGCTCCGCCAGCGGAGTGTCAGTGGGGTAGAGCAAACAGGTTATGTCGTCGATTGGCACTTCCGCCGCCAGCGGCTCTTCGGGGTGTAAGTCAGGCTGCTGGGCGATGTAGTACTCCTTGCCTTCCCAACTGCACTGATAGTACGTCCCGCGCCAGAATTCCTCATCGGAGTGCCGCATGCGCACCTTCACTCCGTTCACCGTGTATTCCGCTATCGCCTTGCCGCCCATCGCCGGCAGCAGCGGCTTCAGCACCAGCCCGACAACCACCAGCGCGGCCACCAGCCAGCCCGCCAGCGCCCAGACCGGCCGCCGTGGCTTTCGCTCCAGCGCGCGCATCAGCAGCGCGTTCTCGTCGTGGCTGGCCTCGTGCCGCCGGTGGACTTCGCCCATCTGCCGCAGCAGCTCATCCGTTTTCTCGCGTTCGTTCATGCCGTCTCCTTCGCCGGGCCGTGGTCGGTTCCGCCCAATAGCTCCGCCAAGCGCTTGCGCGCCCGCGCCAGGCGCATGTTCATGGCGCCGGGACTGGTGCGGGCGATGCGTGCAGCTTCCGCCACCGGAAAGCCCTCCAGGTAGTGCAGCACAACCGCCTCCCGTTCGGGCGGCCGCAGCAACGCCAGCACGCCGTCCAGCCACTGCTGGTCGTGCGGATTGCCCGCGGCGGCAATCTCGGCCGCACCCTCCAGCGGTATCACCGGCCGCAGTTTGCGGCGGCGAAGCATGGAGATGTGCCGGTGGCGGATGATGGTGAAGAGCCAGGGTTTGAACCGCGCTTCGTCCCGCAGGCGGTGGAAGCTGTGGAACGCCGCGGCCACCGCCTCGGCCAGCAGGTCGGCTTCACCGTCCGCCGAGCCCGTAAGCCGCCGCGCGAAGCGGCTGGCCGCGGGCAGGTTTTCGTGAAGCAGCGCCCTGAACCTGGTTGTGCGCGATTCCCTCATAGCACCCCGCAGGCGGACCAACCGGCCCTGCACTATCTAAGACGCACGAGCGCCCCCGATTCTAACAGCCTAACGGATCAAGCACGCGCTGACCTTGCGTAGGGGAACGGCGGATGCCGTGCCCGTTCCGCTTTTGCAGGCAGTAATCACGGGCGGGACGCCCGCGCTACCAATGATCGAACGAGTACGCCGGGCTGACTAGCCCGGCTCTTTTTCTTTCGGGATGCTGGTTTGCTGGTAGCTGATAGCTGAAACGGAGGTGGCAGGAATCGAACCCACCGCGCAGGGAACCCCGCGCCAACGGTTTTGAAGACCGCGGGAGACACCAGTCCCCATCAACCTCCGCCGCTTATTCTACCCGACCCCCGCCCGCCTGGCTAGATGTAGGGCGGGGATTCATCCGCCTGTGGTGGACCTGTGCCCCGCCGTTAAGGCCGGACTCGCGACCTCCAGGTCGCGAGACTTCTGAAGGTGTGGCGAGCTGGAGCTCGCCACTCCGGCTCTCTACTGGTAACTGACGACTGATAGCTGACGACTGATAGCTGGCCGCCGCTCCGGGCGGCGATTATGCTAAACTAATCCCGGTCGCAGCAGTCCCAGTAAGTCTGCACCGAGGGGGAGGAGGGATGCTCACGCGCATCTTCAACTGGCTCGTCGGCGACGCCGCGGTGGACGGCGTAGAGACTGCCCTGCACCGCCGCGCGTTGTGGCTGGCGTTTATCATCACTGGCGCGGTTTATCTCATCGCCTGCGCGCTGCAGGTGCCGACCTTCTGGTATCACCAGATGCCAGGTGATCGGTTTTTTCTGCTTCATTCCGCGTTGTTCGTGCTGGGCCCGCCGCCGTGGTACTACTGGTTCCTGACCTTCGCAACCCTTTACGCCATTGTGCTTCGGCGCAACCGCGCCACGCTGCCGCCCGCCTTCCTGGACCTCACTGCAGTCTTTCTACTGGCCTGGGTCATCCGCCAGGCGACGCCCGTCATGGTAATGGTGGATTCTCTGCTCCTATTGCTCTTGATGTGGCTGCTGCTGGTGCGGGGGCATCTGGCCCGCAAGCTGCCGGTGACCCTCTTCTGGCTCGCGGCTGTCGTGCTGCTTACTGGTCATCTGCTGATGGTCGTGGGCGACTACCTATTGTCTCCGGGAACACATAGCTTCGTTTTCAATTCCGGATCACTGCTCATCGCTTGGGAGCTAATCGGCTCGGTTGGGATGTTGCCCTTTGCCGTCATGCTGCCGGTAGCGGTATTCGCTCGGCCGAGTACGCAGCAGTTCGCACATGCGACCAACTATACGTGGGAGCCTGCGCTCTTGCTAGCACCCACGCTGGCCGTGGCCTATGTTGTTAATTTCTGTGCGCGCAGTTGGATGATGAGTCTTAGCTATCCGCCGTCACCCGGTTTCCTCTCTCCATATGTTGTCGGCGGTCTTGGCTGGTCGCTTACGCTGGCCTGCTTGGCATTCGGCTGGTGGTATCTGTGGCGGGCTAATGGCGCTTTACGTTTCGCCGCCTTTCTGCTGATGGCGCTTGCCGGCTTCCGCGCATGGATGGCCCTGCCTATCTTTCAGCCGCCACTGAACCGGTTGGACCTGCTGGAGCCGCTGGGGCTGTTCATCGGCGGCGCTCTGGCGCTCTACCTCTGCGCCGCTCCGCCGGTGCGGTCGCGATGGCTACCAGCTTTGCTCACGCTCGGCGCCGGACTGTTCGTTAGCTGGCTGTGGCTGCGCACTGCTGTGCACCCGCCCGGCGCGGAGAACTGGATGATCGACGCGTACCAATATGAGCTAATGGGCTACGACCCCGCCTCCGCGGCGGCGCCGTGGGTGGCGCTGGAAATGGTAACGGTCGTGGTCTGGCTCGCAACGCTAATCCTCACCTACTTCGCGGCCTTCGGCCCCGCCGCTGGCAAGCCACGCAGCGAGGTCCCCCATGTCTAGCTCCACCGCTCCGGCGCTCCGGCCCAACATCATAGTCCGCATCTTCAACTGGCTCGTCGGCGACGCCGCGGTGGACGGCGTTGACCCCGCCCTGCACCGCCGCGCGCTGTGGGTGGCGTTCATCATCACCGGCGCGGTCTACATCGCGTACTTCATATTGCTCCTGCCGTTGTCGTTTGATCTGCCGGAGCCGGTGTACGAATTCCTCTTCGGCTATGACAAACCCAATTACGGCCTCATCTGGTGGCTGCCCAATGTGAATAGCGCCAACCTCTGGCAGGTGCTGCTGGCGCCGATGCTCGTCTACGCCCTTGTGCTGAAGACCCGCGGTGTCAAGTTTCCGTTGGCGGTGCTGGACATAGCAACCTGCGTGCTCGTGGGCTACATATTCGATTCGACCGTGCGCCTTAAGTACTTCGGCACGCCGGTTGCCCTCCTTCTCGTGTTCGCTCTGATGTTCCTACGCGGCCGTTTGAAGCGACGGATGGCAATATGGGTTGCTGGGATTTCGCTTGGCCTGTGGTTTCTCTTGGAGATTCTTCGCTTTTCAACCATGCACCTCATGCAGGGCGCCATGACCCTCTCGCAGCCATTCGAGAGGTGGATGGATCTTCTGCTAGTGGAGGGCCAGGTCTTCTCTGTAGTCTGGCTGCCTTTCTCTATCGCACTACCTATCGTTCTCCTTGCACAGCCCCGCACGCCACAACTGCGCCCGCTGGCGAAGAACGCCTGGCAACTCACCACCGTGCTCGTCCTATCCGTATTGGTCGCCGCGACAAGTTCCGCGCTCTACTACATCGGCCGGTCGAACCTCATTCCGTCGGGCCTCATCTGGATGGCGACCCTGACGCTACTCGTTACGCTCCTCTGGCTCTACTACACCGGCCAGGCCACGGGCGAGTTGCTTGCCTTCTTTGCCCTCGCGGTTGCCGGCATCGTCGTGATTAACTCCCTCATCCCGTGGGTTGCCATGCCCGACTGGCTGCGTGCTGGGCTTTCGCTCGCGGTAGGATGTCTACTCGCTCTCGTCCTCGCCACGAACGCGCCAATGCGCCGCACCAATCTCTGGGCAGCGCTGACCGTCGTGGTGGGAAGCTTCGCCGCCACAATTTGGGATGCGCTCATCATCTCGCGCTACGCCGAGCGCAGCAGGAACCTGCTGTGGCAGGTTGACCCCGGATGGTTCGTCCAGCTTGAGCTCTCGCTACTGGTGGAGCTGGCGCTCTTTATCGGCGCATTACTGCTGGCCTGGTGGTTCGTCAAACCGGCGGAAGTGGAAGCCCTGCTCCCGTGGCTCGCGAAGCTGAAATCCAACCGCAAGGCATCGTTGGAGTAACCAACACGCCGATGGCTTCAATCACGGGCGTGGACGCCCGCGCTACCTTGGCTTTATTGTCGAACAACCAACAACCAGCAATCAACAACCGCTTCTACTCCTCCTTCCGCGGCACGATCAGCGTGAACACGAAGTACAGCACGATGACCGCCAGCCCCATGGTGGAGAACAGCGCGAGCAGCGCGATAAGCCGGATGATTACCGGGTCCACCTCGAAGTACTCGCCCAGCCCCTGGCAGAGGCCGGTGATGATGCGGCCTTTGCGGCCGCGGTACAGGCGTTTGTAGCCCTTATTCTCCTCCATCTTTGGCCTCCCCCGCCGCGAGGTCCTTGCGCGGCGTGATGTAAAGCGTGCGCTTGCCGCCCCGCCCCCTGCTTTCGGTCGTCAAGTACAGGTGGTCGGTCAGCAGGGTGTGCACAAACCGCCGCTCTTTGGGCAGCAGCCCGTGCAGCGGCCGTTCCGTGTGGTCGCGCTCAATCTCGTGCACCGTGCGCTTGACCAGCGCATCCAGAAAGCTCTGGCGCTTCTTGCGGTACTGGTCAATGTCCACCGTGATGTCCAGCCTGAGCCCCAGGTGCTGGGAGACGATGGCGTTAATCAGCAGTTCCACCGCGTCCAGAGTCTGGCCGTGCCAGCCGATAAAGGCGCTGGTGTCGCGGCTGTAGATGATCACCAGCAACTCCGCGCGGTTGTCCCGGTCGGGCTTGAGCCGGACGGAGGACCGGGGGTCAATGATGCGGCAGACCTTGCCCGCCATGTCCTGCACGAAATCAAACACCTGGTGCACCGGCGCGGCATGCACCGTTTCACCGCCGTCCTGCGGCTGCCCGCGCCACACAAACACGTCCAGCCCGCCGAACTGCCGCCGCAGGCTGGCCTCCAGGGCTTCCGGATTCTCTCCGGACAGCGTTCTGATATCCATATCGGGTTACCCCCCAGGGTTACTTCTTCTTAAATCCGCGGTTGCGGGAGCGGCGCAGCGGGGCCTGCGCAATATCCTCCTCCCCTTCAGCCGGTTCCGCGGCGTCGCCGGCCAGCAGCTTGCCCTTGTCGATGGCGTCCATCAACTCCCGCACCTCGTCGGCGGAGTGATGCATCTTGGTCATCTTCGGCAGGTAGGTGTATTCCGCGATCATCAGGAGATTCTGCACCATGAAATACAGCAGCGCGCCGGCAGACAGGATGAACGCGATGACCACCAGAAAGACCGACATGAACTTCATCTGCTTCTGCATCTGTTCCCCGACGTCGGGGGCCTGCGGCTTGCCGTCGTTGTTCTTCTGCTTGTCCGCCTCGAAAACCGCTTTCACTTCCGGGTCGGGCTCGTTGGCGCGGCGCATAACGTTTTGCATCACAAAGGTGCTGCCGATGTACAGCACCACCAGCGCCAGCGCCGGCCAGTACAGCGCCCAGTCGTAGACCTTCGCGCCCCGCACCAGTTCCCACCGCCACACTTGCGGCCAGAGGTTGTTGGCTTCGATGTAGTTGAAAATGAGTGCCTGCAGGTTGGTGCCCGAGCCGAAGCTGCGCACGTAATACAGGTTCATCGGAAAGAGCAGCTGCATCCCCAGAAAGCTGTGGCCCAGGAAAATGGGGTCGTACAGCGCCCGGTAGATGCCGAAGAAGATGGGCAACTGCACCGCCATCCCCAGACAGCCCGCCAGCGGGTTCAGCTTGAACTTCTGGTAGAGCTGCATCATCAGCTGATTCTGCGTCTGCTTGTCGCCCTTGTAGCGCTGCTGGATCTTCTTCGTTAGCGGCCCCAGGTATTGCTGCGCCTGCATCGTGCGAATCTGCGCCATGGTCAGAGAGAGCAGCAGCAGCCGCACCAGCACCGCCACCAGGATGATGGCGAGGCCGAAGTTGCCGATGTAGGAGTAGATCAGTACCAGAATGTACAGCGCACCCTCGGCGATGGGGCCGGTCATGCCCTTATAAGTGCCGATGGCGGTCTGCTCGATGAGTCGCTGGTAGGTCTCTCCCGTTTGCACCAGGAGGGCTAAGAGCGGGTAGGGTAGGTTCGTAATCGTGATTATCTCCTAGTTCCCGGCGAAGCGGGTGACATCGTCATCAGTGCCGCCGCGGTCGGGCTTGCCGCCCCGTGGCGGGGGCACGGGATCAAAGCCACCGCGCGAAAACGGGTTGCACCGGAGTATGCGCCACATCGCCAGCAGACTGCCGCGCAGCGCGCCATGAGTCTCCACCGCTTCCTTCGCGTAGTTGCTGCAGGTCGGCGTGTATTTGCAGGTTGGCGGCACCACCGGCGAGATGTTCCGCTGATAGTAGTCGATGAGCCAGAGCAGAAAGCGCTTCACTCCCGCTCCTCCAGCAGATTGCGGTTTTCCAGCAAGTACACCATCTTCCGCTGCAAGCACTCAAACGAGTCGTCGTTGCGTTCCCGCACGAGAAACACGATATCGTAGCCCGGCTTCACTCCTTGAAGCTGCCGGGCGATTTCCTTCATCCGCCGGCGCAGCAGGTTGCGCTCAACCGCATGCTTGACGCGGGACGAGACCGAGAAGCCAAAGCGCGAGTGCTCGGCGCCGTTCTCTACGAAGTGCAGGCTCATATTCTCCTTGACAGTGAATTTGCCCTCGTTGAAGACCCGGTCAAAGGGGTATCCGGCTTTGAGCGTGGCCAAGCGCGGCAAAGCGGGCTCCAAGCTACGCCGCCAGGCGCGTGCGGCCCTTGGAGCGCCTGCTGTTGATGATCCGGCGGCCGCTCTTGGAACTCATCCGCGCCCGGAACCCATGGTTTCGCTTGCGTGGTTTCTTCTTGGGTTGGAATGTTTGCTTCATTATGTATCAACTCCGGTTTGAGCCACTCAGTGTAGCAAAAAAGCTCCGCCAATGCCAGATTCGGCAGTGCGGGCAGCAACTCGCTTAAGCTTCCCGGTGGCTCACATATGTGAGCCATCATCTATACGTAGTGAGGAATCGCAGGAAACTGATTGCTGTCATGCGCGAAGTGCAGGGCGTTGAATGGAAGTTATCCACCGGCGCCGGCTTTCGCTGCCTGACGAGTTTCTGCCGGGCGGAGAGCCCGTCTCTCAAGGTGCAGAAACCTCCGAATTGGAGTTTGTGCGGCCAGTTACATCGGACAGCGTGGGCGGATGGTATAATTAAGCCGAGAGGTGGTTCATATTCCTAACGGAGGAATGTCGCGCGGGGACCAGGGGTTCTCGCTGATTGAGTTGCTGGTGGTCGTGGTGATCATTGGCATTCTGACATCAATTGCGATACCGCTGTTGACGCCGGCCTTCCGCAAAGGCAGCCTGGATGCCGCGGCGGACGAGCTTATCTCGACCTTTTCTGTCGCGCGTTCACGCGCGGTTTCCGGCAACACTTTCTGCGCCGTGGCGTTTGACCCAGCAGCCCGGTCTTACATTATCCAGGAGTACGACCCTGACAGCGGATTGTGGGCGGATGACCATAGTGCGAGCGTGCTGCCTAAGACGATAGAGTTCACTTCTGGAGGTATCACGTTTCCCGACCTGACCGCCGTGTTTGACCCGCACGGCTCCCTTAGAAACAGCGGCTTCGTGGAAATCGCTGACGCCGGGGGAAAGACGGTGAAGCTTCAAGGTATTGTCGCCTCTGGGCGGCTGGTTCACGAAGGAGAGTGATTGCGTTGCATACCGAACCCAACCATGCGTGCAGACTCCGGGCCAGGCCTGGTTTCACGCTGGTTGAGATACTGATAGCCGCGCTGATACTAACAATCGGCGTCATCTCGGTGCTGTGGGTGATCTCGGATTCCCTACAGGGCGCCCGCCGGCAGCACGAGCGGCAGATCGCCACATCGCTGGCGCAGGCCAAACTGGAGGAGCTCCGGAATATCTCGTACCAGGACCTGGCGTCAGGCGTGGAGGAAGACGAGTACGGCGAGCAGATTCTGCTGGACGAATACGGGCGGCCGGGAGGAATCTACTCCCGGCAGTGGGTGGTGACCGAGGGTTCACCCATGGAAGGAACGAAGACTGTAACGGTGACTGTGGCGTGGGAAGAAGGAGTCCCGGATGGCGTCTCGGTCATGACCATCGTGGCTAGGCCGTTTCCGGAGGGGATGCTGTAAGTGAAGCGCCGGTCCAAACACAACTGCAAGGGATTCTCGTTGATCGAAGTCCTGCTGGTCTCGCTGCTGTTAGCGATCATCGTTGGAGTTGTCAGCATGGCTTTCGTTGAAACGCTGCAGACCTCGTCCGTTGCGAGCGCACGGCTTCGGATGCAGCAGAATCTGCGGGACACGCTAGGCTATATGTCCCGGATCATCCGCTTCGCGGGCGTGCGCCCGGTGGACACCGCGATAGAGGAGATTGACGAAAGCTACATCGTTTTCCAGGGCGACTACGATGCTGACGGAGCCACGGACCGCTTCAGCTTCGCATATGATTCCCCCAACAAGACCATCACCGTTACCCACTGGGAGAAGGTCGGCGCCAACTACTACCTCGTGAACGATCCTGAAATAGTGATGACGAATGTGGATGATCTTGTCTTCACCTTCTACACGGAGAACAACACCGTTACCACCGATCCTGACCTGGTGACGGCGGTGATGGTTCAGGTAACCTTGTCGCCTCCGGCGTCAGTTCGTCATGGTATCAGGGAGATGGTTGGTAGCTTGTCATCCTCCCAGAGGGTGTACTGCCCCAACCTGGCTTGGCGCTTGGCTGGGTAGCGGTTAACCGCACCGGTTGGCCGGTGGGACTATGCTTGAAAACACAAAGGGGCTGAGGAACCTTGTTAACTAGGATTGCGGACTGCTTGCATTCCCGCAAGGGTATTGCTCTAGTAGTGGTGATGATGGTATTGGCAATCGCCTTGGTGCTTGCCGTAGCGGTGAGCTTCACTATCTTCACGGAGATTGAGAACACCAAGCGCTCGACCAGCACGACCCAGGCGTTCTTTGCAGCTGAAGGCGGACAGGAGTTGGGGCGGCGGCTGCTGGACGACATCATGGAGACCTTTTCCGTGCCTACCATCACCAGCACCAGCAATATGAACGAATACGCTTCGATGGCGCTCTCGGGTGGCCGCACCAGCGACAATGACATCGGAGTGCTGCGTGACTTCGTGCCCGACTTCGATGAACTGCTTCCCCGCAACGAGGTGGTTTACAGCGCTGAACTGGGCACGGGCCAGGACCAGACAACTTATGATCTTGTCTACGAGTTCACGCCCACGGATGTGGATTACCCGGATCCCGCTGACCCTTCAGGCGCATATGTTTTCTACTACGATTACACGGTCACCGCCGTCGGCCGCAAACCCAGCTCCAGGCTTTCGGGCGAGCAGGAGACGCGGCTGACCGGCAGTTTCGAAGTTTCCGTGTTCCATCCGTCCTTCTCGTTCTACAACTTCTTCACCGTTAACATGTCCACGACCAGCGGGCAGCAGATTTACTTCGCCTCAGACGAGATGCTTGCCGGCCCGGTGTACGTCGGCAGCAAACCGGGGTTCGCCGGCAACAACGCTGGCGGGGGGCCTGTTTTCACTGACCAGTTCCAGACAACCTGGAACAGCTACGATACTTCACAGCTGATTTACAATCCTGTAGTGACGTGGAATGAGGAGTATCCGCCGCTTTGGGGAGTTGATGCGATTCCCACGCCGACCAACGCGCTGAGCCAGGCCCGCATCTCCATGGGCGACTATGCCGGCGCCGGAGACCTGAATCCTCTGACCAATCTCGAGCGGCGTGAGAACCTGGGACTCCTTGAGAACACCAACAACATTAATGCGGGAGTGTATTACGCCAAGAGCGACGGCACGGGCGACTTAGGAAACAACACCAACGAAGCCCTGGGCGGTATCTACGTGTACGGCAACGTCACCCGCATGCGAATGGGGCAATCGGGTACCCACCAGTATATGGCGATTACCCAGAGTGCTGGCACTACCTCTTTCGACACCAACAACACTACCGGGGTGACCGTCGTGCATAAGCCTGATGGCAGCTCCGCGACGCTGGACGGGGATTTCAACGGACTGGTATTTGTTGACGGAACGCTCTACGATCTCGGCGGGGATTCAAGTTACTCCTCCAGCCTGGACGAAGAGACGCAATTGACGGTTGCCGCCAAAGGCACAATCTATCTGGACAACCACATAACATACGAAGTGGACCCGCGCGATGATCCCGACACGAACAACGTGCTCGGCCTGTTCTCCGGAGAAAACAACGTGTTGGTAGCCAATGACGCGCCCTACAACATGACCGTACACGCAACCATCATGGCGACAGGCAACGGGAAGGGATTCGGCGTGCAAGACTACGCATCCAAGTCGCCCAGCGGTGACCTGAACGTGCTAGGCGGGATTATTATGAACAGCTACCAGGCGATTGGTACGTTCAACCAGTACGGCCAGGTAAGTGGCTACCGCAAGAACTTCGTGTACGACGAACGGTTCCTCAACCGCTCCTTTGCTCCTCCCTACTTCCCTGTGGTGCAGCCGTACGTGGGAAGGCTGCACTCAATCAACCGGACTGACTGGGGGCAGGTTGTGCCCGAGCCTCCGGAGTAGACCGACCGCTTGACACCGGTTTCGCTGTGCGATTTTACATCGCGCTTGATTCCGCATAGAATGATAGAATCAACCGATTGTCACGCGAGGGGGCGTGAGTGATGCTCTTCCCTCGCGCGCCAGGTGAATGATGGACTACTCGCGGGAACTTGAGGACATCCACAAAAGGACGCAGGACCTCTCGGATGAGGAGCTGCCGGCCCCTTCGTACGACAACGGCGAACTTGAGGAAGACATACCCGTCTACCACCTTGACGCGCCGATAGAAGAACAAACCCTGGAGATCACTGATGGTGAGCAAGCAGGTGACGGCAAGAAGGGCGTAGTGAAAGAGCCCAAGCGCGATGACCGGAAGCCCGATGCCGAGCCGAAAGTCCCCTCCTTGCGAGCTCCCGACGGCGGTCCCTCAAACAGCTTCGGCGCTCTGGCGCTGCGCCGCAAGTGGATTACCGAGGACCAGCTTGAGGCTGCGTTGGACCAGCAGAAGCGCACCAAGAAGAAGCTGGGCAACATCTTCCACGAGATGGGCCTGCTCGGCGCCGAGCAGGTGGCGGAGATACTCGCTGAACAGCTTCACATTGAGTTCTTCGACGTCAAGAACTACATCTACGACGCGTCGGTTGCGGACGTCCTGCCCGAACGCATAATTGAACGGTATTCGGTGCTGCCGCTTAAGCGGCAGGGCAACAAGCTGCACATCGTCACCGCCGACCCGCTGGACTTCCAGGCGATTGAGAACATCAGGCTGGCCACCGGGCTGACGGTGGTGCCCCTTCTGGGCATTGAAGAGGACATTAAGAAGGTCATCTTCAAGTACTATGGCTCCCAGGCGGCGAAAAATGCGCTGGATGTGCTTACGACGGAGGATGATGACGCTTCGCTGTCCGAGCTGGGCGAAGACCTCTCTCTCACCGCCAACGATGCGCCCATTGTCAACCTGGTAAACACCATACTGGAAAGCGGAATCCGCGAGCACGCTTCCGATATTCATATGGAGCCGACGCCGGTGAATATGCGCATCCGCCAGCGCATTGACGGCGTGCTGCACCAGACAATGACCGTTCCCAAGAGAGTGCAACCGCTGGTGACGAGCCGCCTCAAGATTATGGGCAAGCTGGATATCGCCGAAAAGCGCGTGCCGCAGGATGGGAAAATCAAAGTTTTCGTTGACCGACATGAGGTAGATATCCGCCTGTCCAGCGTCCCGACGGTGTTCGGCGAGAAGCTGGTGATGCGTTTGCTGGATAAGTCGCGCGGCATCGTTCCGCTGGACAAGCTGGGGCTGACGGACGAGGAGCGTGCGGGCGTTGAGAAGATGATTTCCGCGCCCAACGGCATCGTTTTGTTGACCGGCCCCACCGGAAGCGGCAAGACCACAACGCTCTACTCCATGGTCAACGAGATAAACAAGCCCGAAGTCAACATCACCACCATTGAAGACCCGGTGGAATACCAGCTTGAGGGCTTGAACCAGGTCAACGTGAACAAGAAGGCGGGGCTGACCTTCGCCAGCGCGCTGCGTTCGTTCCTGCGCCAGGATCCGGATATCATTATGGTTGGCGAGATACGCGACAAGGAGACAGCCGAGATTGCCGTGCAGGCGGCGCTGACCGGCCACTTGGTCTTCTCCACCATCCACACGAACGACGCGCCCAGCACGATCTCCCGCTTGAATCATATGGGGGTTGAGCCATTCCTTGTTTCCGCATCTCTCACGGGCATCATCTCCCAGCGCCTGGTGCGCACCATCTGCAAGAGCTGCGCCAAGGACATTAAATACGACAAGAACGAGCTCAAGACCATCGAGCAGTATCTGCCGCCCAACACCGAGCTGAACTTCAAAGTGGGTGAAGGCTGCGCAGCTTGCCACCAGTCCGGTTACAAAGGGCGCACCGCCATTTACGAAGTGCTCTACGCCGCTTCCGACCTGCGCGAGGCCGTAATGGCGGGCAAGGACACCGAACAGCTGCGCGAGATCGCCCGCGCCGGCGGAATGAAGCTGCTGGTGGAATGCGGCATGCTCAAGGCGGCGAATGGTATCACTACTATTGAGGAGGTGCTCCGAGTCGCCCGTGCGGACGAAGCGGTTCACTAGCCGGCGGCTGGCACACGCACGCTATGCCTGAAGTCTTCCCCAAAACCATTAGAGACCTGTTGGAGGAAGCCACCAACAAGGGCGCTTCCGACCTGCACCTGACCACCGGCGTGCCGCCGATGCTTCGCGTCGATGGCGAACTTCACGCTACGGAAGACCCTGTTCTCGACCCGGAAACTCTGAAGGGCCTGATCTACTCCTCAATGATGGAGCGCCAGATTAAGATTTTTGAGGAAACCCGCGAGCTGGACTTCGCCATGAGCTGGCCCAAGATCGGCCGCTTCCGCGTGAACGTGTTCCAGCAGCGGGGCTCGGTCGGCGCCGTATTGAGAACCATTCCCCACGACATCATGACATTGGAGCAAATCGGGGTGAACCCGGTGATGAAGGACGTTGCGCTCAAGCCGCGCGGCCTGGTCCTGATTACCGGCCCCACCGGCAGTGGGAAGTCAACTACGCTCGCTGCCTTTATCAATTACATCAACCAGACCAGGCGCTGCCACATCATCACGATTGAGGATCCCATTGAGTACCTGTTCAAGCACGACAAGGCTATCGTGAACCAGCGCGAGGTGGGCGAAGACACTTTGGGCTTCGAGCCGGCGCTCAAGCACGTCCTGCGCCAGGACCCCGATGTGATTATGGTCGGCGAGCTGCGCGACCTGGAGACCATCAGGATCGCCATGACGGCCGCCGAGACCGGGCACCTTGTTCTCACCACTCTGCATACCAACGATGCAACCCAGGCGATTGACCGCATTATTGACGTGTTCCCGCCCAACGCCCAGGAGCAGATACGAATCCAGCTCGGCGCCACCATTGAGGCGGTCATGTCACAGACCCTCTGCCGCAAGGCCGGCGGCGGGCGCGTCCTGGCGTATGAGCTGATGCTGGGCACGGGCGCGGTGAAATCACTCGTCCGGGAAGGCAAAACCCATCAGCTAAGCTCGGTCATCCAAACATCCCAGAAGATCGGAATGCAGACGCTGGATATGCACTTGCAGAAGCTCGTGGACAAAGGCGTCATCGCCTTTGACGAGGCGTTCAGCAAGTCTATACATCCAGACTCATTTAAGAAGGGTGAGATACACATGGGGGTGATGGGCTAGCCATGGCTTACTTCACATACACGGCGCGGGACCGCTCGGGCAAAGCCTCCCGCGGCGGAATCGAAGCCGCCGACCGTCAGTCGGCGATGAGCAAGCTGCGGGACTCCGGTCTGATTGTGGCGAGCATCGCGGAGGGCAAGAAGCCGCTTTCCTTCGGTAAGGGCTTCACCAGCAGCGGTGTTTTTGCCAAACAGGTCAAGCTCAAGGACCTCGCGGTGTTCAGCAAGCAGTTCTCCGCCATGATCGACTCCGGGATTGACGTGCTGCGCTGCTTGAAGATACTCGGCCGGCAGACCGAGAACTCCGCGCTCCGCGAGATAATCAACAAGGTGCAGGAGGACGTCTCCGAAGGCCAGAATTTGGCCCAGGCAATGTCGAAGCATCCGCAGGCTTTCCCGCAGCTGTATATCTCACTGATCCGGGCGAGCGAGGAGTCGGGCGCGCTGGACACCGTCCTGAAGCGCCTCGCCGAGTCCCTGGAGTCGGAGTTGAACCTACGCAACCAGGTGTCCGCCGGCCTGAAATACCCCCAGGCAATCGCAGTTGCCGCGCTGCTCATTCTCACGATGATGATGATATTCGTCATTCCGGCGTTTGAGAATATGTTCACTAGCCTCGGGGGCAAGCTACCGGGAATGACCCGTGCGCTGATGGCCATCGCGAGGTTCATGAAGCAGTACTGGTGGCTCATCGTCGGCGCTTACTTCGCCTTCCCCATTACGATGAAGGCTGTTGAAAACACCAAAGGTGGACGGCTAGCGATGGACCGGTTGAGGCTACGGATGCCGGTGTTCGGCCTGCTGACGCAGAAGGTTATCGTGGCGCGGTTCACCCGTAACCTGGCCACCATGCTGGCGAACGGTATTCCCATTCTGCGCGCGCTGGACATCGTGGACGAGGCGGCCGGAAACGTGGTTTACGAGAGCGCTATCCAACGCATCAAGGAATCGGTCAAGGAGGGCGAGAGTATCGCCGGCCCGATGGAGGCCAGCAAGCTCTTCCCGCCTATGGTGCCCGCCATGATTGCCGTGGGTGAGGAGACGGGCGACCTGGACGGGATGCTCAGCAAGGTGGCGGACTTCTACGACAGCGAGATTGATGCTTTTGTGAAAGTGCTGACCAGCCTGCTGGAGCCCATTATGATCTCGGTGATGGGCGCCATCGTCGGCTTCATCGTCATATCGCTGTTCCTGCCGCTCTTCAGCCTCATCAAGCTGGTGCAGGAGATGAAGTAGTGGCGCCCGCGCTTAACACTCTGGGCGCTTGCACTTCGCGCGGGAATATGCACGAACGTGGGATTTGCGGTATAATATGCCTTGGCTTGCAAAACAACAAGGAATCTGGTAACATCTCGTTATCGCTAATATTCACTCTATGCACAGAGGGGGTGAAAACTAATGAAAGGACGTAAAGGTTTCACGCTCATTGAGCTGCTGATTGTTGTCGCGATCATCGGCATCATTGCCACGATCGCTGTTCCCATGTTGCTGTCCACCCGCGGTGCCGCCATTCAGTCAAAGGCCAGGGGTCAGCTTTCGACGCTTCGTTCGGCGGAGGCTGCCTATGCGGCTGGAGCGGGCAACGGCCTATACGGGGACTTCGCAGCCCTGGTTGGCTCGACTCCGCCGTACCTCTCGGATGAGCCCTGGACAAGTGGTTCGACTCCCGAGGGTATCGATCTGGCCTGCGTCGTGGGGGCTACCGGTGACTGGTACTCGTACTCAGCTACTGCCACGTGTCCGGACGGGACAGTGTTCACTGTTACTGAAGAAGGCACCATCACCCAGTCGTAACTGGGCTTTAGGCTTTTAGCCGCAAATTTGAAATCGGCTTAACGGGCTGACAGGAGGAAGGGATCTGCCCCGACCTCCGGTCGGCCCGTTTTGCACTAATAAAAGAGGAATCAAGAGGTGACTGTCAAAGCAAACAAGGTACTGGGCCTGGACTTTCTGCCCGGGCAGATAAGGGTCGTCGCGCTGTCAGGCACGCAGCGCCGGTTTAGCGTCGTTCAGATGTCGGCAATCCACTTGCCGACGCCGGACGACGACCCGACGCACTTTGAGCCGCAGGAAGTGGCGATCTCCTTGAGGGATTTCATCCAGTCCACCGGTTTGAAGCACTATCAAGCAGCCATCGGTTTCCAGGAGCGCAAGAGCATTCTGCGCCTGCTGACGATGCCGGTGATGCCTGACGACGAGCTCGCGACGACCATCCGGTTCGAGTTCGATCAAGTACTGGATGAGAGTATCGAGGAGTACATACTCGACTTCACCGTCCTGGGCGAAGTTGAGGTGGACGGTGCCACCAAGAACAGCATCCTCGTTGCGATAGTGCCCAAGATTTCGCTGTTCCCCTTTATTGAGGCGGTGGAAGCGGCCCGATTGCCGCTGGTGCGGATTGACCTGCCGGTGATAGCCAACCTGTCGGCGCTGCACCACACAGATGACAAGCTGTTGGCCCGCAACACCGTTATCGTCCATTTGGAACAGGTCGGAGGGGACGTCATCATCTTCGACAAGGGGAACCTCGCGTTCATCCGCCGCATCTCGCTCGGTCTGTCCGAGTTGAAGTACACCTTTAAAGGCGTGCTGGAAACCCGGGAGGAGATCGAGACCATCGGCGGCTACAAGCAAGACGAATACCGGCTGCCCTCAGAGCACTTTGCGCTGGGCAAGCCCCTGGTCGACCAGATACTATCGGAGGTGGAGCGCACGCTGTCCTTCTATAAGAGCCAGAAGCAGATGCTGGACTACAACTACGAGGATCTGGTTCTGTGCGGGACGGGCGTATGGCCCCGCAATCTGTCGGAAGTAATGGAAAACACAGCGCAGTTCCGCGTATCACTCGCCGACCCGCTCAGCCGGCTGCGCGAAGCATTCACTTTCACCCCGGAGGCAGAGGAATCCATGACAATGCCCCAGTTCAGTGCGGCTTTGGGGCTTGCCCTGGAATCCCTGGCGTAGGACATGGAAAGACGCTTAGACATAAACCTGCTTCCGCCTGAATTCAGGCCACAGCCCGCGGTCCGGTGGCATCCAATCTACCTGGCTATACTCTACTCACTGGCAGTTGTCCTGCTGCTCTGGGTGGGCTTTTCGAGCCTGAATCGGGTAAAAGCGATTGAAGGTCGCATCTCCAAGGCCGAGCAGGAGATCAACAATCTTAAGGTCTTTGCCGACGCCTTTGATACGGCCGAGCAGTCGGTGCGTACCTTTGATAATCTCAAGCGGCTGTTCGTTTACCTTGACCAGCACTATGTGGACTGGCCGCTCTTTTTCCACCATCTGGAGCCCAATCTTCCCGGTGGCGTTTGGATTTCATCGGTAGAGTGCAACACGGTGACCTCCCCGCCCGAGAAGAAGAAGGTGCGGCGCCCCGCCGCCGAGGAGAAAGGCAAAGAAACCAAGGAAGGCCAGGAGGCGGCTCCTGAACCTAAGGCGAAGGAGGGCTTCACCTCCGAAGACGTGCCCTTGCATACCGGCGAGATTACGATTGAGGGCGCGATAAGCGGTTACGACCTGACGCCGCTGTCAATCCTACTGAAGAACCTTCAGGACGACCCGTATTTCGTCGAGCCCTATGTGCACATGAGCGAACTCCTGGAGGATGAAGAAGAAGGAGTTACGCGCACCTTTGAGATTGTCGTGCAGGTGAAACTGCAGAAGCCCGCGGCCGAAGACGAAGAGGGCGCAAAGAAAGGAGGTGAGGCGGCGTGACGGAACGCAGGCGAATGACTAGGCTGGTGTGGATTCATACGACGGTTGTCGTGCTTGTGGTGATTATCGTCGGCGGCCTGATTTTCTACGCCTCGTCAAAGAAGCTGGAGACACTCAAGTCGCAGATGGCATCGCTCAAGGAGCAGCAGGCCACAATGGAGGCCAAGCGCGATGAGCTGCCTAACATAGAGAAGCGGCTGCCCGAGCTGCTGGCTCAAAGCCGCCGCATCACGCTGCTGATGCCCGGCAATCCGGCGCAGAAGGAGCTGGTGGCGTTCCTGCAGGACAACGCCAAGAAGGCGAACGGCGACGTCGTTCTGATCAAGATGGAGCCGCCCAGAGACCTGGAAGTGGCGGCCAAATCAGAGAAAGTGCGCACCGCCGAGGAAAAGAAACTCGACAACGCCACGCTGGAAAAGACGAAGGTCATTGCAACGACCTGCGTCATCCGGGGTGGATTTGAGAACATCCTCGCGTTTACGGAAAACCTCAAGCGGTCCAACCGTTACTTCCGTATTGACCATATTAAGGCCCCGGCGCAAACTGGCGGAACCGACTTTGACCCGCGGACGAGCCTGACCTATGAGCTTAGCGGGGAGATGTACTATACGACCGCCAAAGCCACCATCGCCGACCAGTTCAGCGAGCTGCGCGACCTGCTGGAGCACGCTCTTGGCACTGCGGCGGTGGAAACGCCCGTACCGGAAGAGGAAACACTCATAGAGGTGGAAGCGGGTGGCAGCGGCGGAGCCGCCCGGACCGAGGGCGAGGAGGTGCCAACCGGCTAATCCCGGAGGGGACCATGGAAAAGCGCAGTAACCTGACGAAAATCCTGGTAGTGGTGCTTCTATTTGTGGTGCTGGCAGCGGTGGCGGCCTTCATGTTCATGCGCTCCCGCCCGCAGCCCGCCAAGCCGACGCCTCCTCCGGCCACGACGCAGGCGGAACAGGCGGCGCCCCAGCCGGAAGCACCCGCTGAAAAGCCGGCCCTACCGCTGGAGGCTGAACCGGTTGCCCCCGCCCCGGAAGGTGCGGCGCACGAGGCTGAGAAGCCGGTGGAAGCCCCTGCTGTACCAACCGAACCGGCTCCACCGGCTCCGGCTGCCGGCGAAAAGCCCGAGAAAGCGCCTCCGCCCGCGGCCGGACCCAAACCGCCGCCTGAGGCGAAGCCCGCCCCCGAAGCGGCCCCCCCTGCCGAACCTGCCGCGCCGGCCAAGCGCCCGGAGCGCAAGCAGGAGCTGCCCAAGATCAGCTTCATGGACGAGGAAGTTGACGAGCAGTTCCGCGAGTCCCGGTTCTTTGTGATGAACGACGTGGTTCCGTCCAAGAACCCGTTTGTTCCGATGAAAACCTTCGTTCCGCCGCGCTCGCTTGGTGGCAAGCCCGAGCAGCTCGGCCCCGGCTTTTCCCCCGGAGGCACGCTAACCGGCGGCGATAACGGCGAGATACCGCTGCTTCCGCTCCCCGGCGAAACGCTGGGGGACGTGATTCCCATAAAGCTCATCGGAGTTTCCACCGGCAGCCAGAGTGCCACCGCTCTATTTGAGGTGGACGGCGAAGTGATGCTCTACCATCCTGGCTGGCTGGTTGGCAGTGATTACGTGTTCGTCGGTGCCCAGTTCGGCAAGGCGAACCTCTTTAACCGTAAATCTAATCGGATTATTCAGCTTGCATCGGGAGAAACCTTATGAAGCAAGTGCTGAGAACAACGGGCAACCTGGCGTTTGCGCTAATCGTGCTCGCTGCTTTCGCCGCGTCCAACCTCTATGCTGGCGAAATTACCGGCGTAGAGTCTCAGAACCAGGGCGACAGTGTGGTCGTCAGTGTTCTGGCGGATGAGGAGCTGGAGTACAGCGACGCGGTGGACTACGCCGAATGGCTGCTGCGGGTTGACTTCCCCGGCGCCACCTTGGGGACCGCCGCGCAGGCGTCCATCTACGACTTCCCGCAGGAAGTCGCCGACTGGGTGAGCGGTTACCGCCTGGAGCGGACGGAAGCGGGTAGCCGGCTGGTGCTCGTACTCGGCGAGCGGGCGGTTCCCCTCAAGATCAGGATTGACCGCGAAGGGAATCGGCTGGGGATTATCATCCCGACGGGAGACGGCGCCGCCGAGAACGTGATACTGGTGCCGCTCGGCTTCACCGATCCGCCCGCCACCTTCTGGGAAGTCGCCGCTAACGGCTCTTACCGCGTCATGCCACTGGCGATGGAGACGGAGGAGGGCGGCAAGCCGGTGCAAGTGACTGAGGTTGAGCCGACTCCGCGCCCGGAGCCGGCGGAAGCCGCCAAACCGGCGCCCGCGCCGGAAATGTCGGCAGGATTACAATCCTTCCTCATTCCCCCGGGCATTGAGAAGCGGCCGGAAAACGGCGCAGTGCTCGGACTGGAAGAAGAAGCTGCACCTGTTGAAGCGCCCAGGTCGTTTGACGTGAAGTCCGGCGAAAGCGAAGAGGCTACGCACAACTACAGCTACTCCGACTTCGCCCCGCGCCCGAAGCCTGCTCCGGCCGCCGAAGCAACTCCTGCAGTTGAGGAGAAACCTGAGCCTGCCGCCGAGCCGGTGGCCGCAGAAACGCCCAAGGAAGAGGCGGCTGTCTCCAAGGCTCCCGAGGCTCTTGCCGGCCTGCCGAAGGAAGAGCTGATGAAGCTCGCCGAGGCACCGGGTGAGACCGTGCTCACGGTGGACGAGCAGGGCGCCACGCTCAGCGAGGAAGCTGAGAGCTTCGCGCCCGAGGTTCCTCCGGAAGCCGAAGCGGAAGTCGTGGACCCGCCGAAGTTCGCCTGGGTGCCGTCCGACGAGCGCCGCAAGCGCGACCAAGAGGAGGGGCGTGGCTGGGGCGATGGACCCAATCCCTGGGATGTGGGCAAAGACCGGATGGGGCCGCCGCTTCCGCCCAAGTCTTTCCTGGAAGAATCACCGTTTGAACGCGAACGCATCACCTTTGAGTGCGTTGACGCACCGATAGCGCAAGCGATTACGCTGATGGTGACGTCGACACCCTTCAACGTCATCGTCGAGTCCGGCGTCTCCGAGGCCAAGGTCACGCTGTCCTTCAAGGACACCCCGCTAATGCAGGCCCTTGACACGGTCACCGCCGCCAACAACCTTCTGTACACCATCCGAAATGACACGATCATTGTCGGTACACGCGATAACATTGGCCGCCGCCTTGGAGGATATGTAACCAGGACATTCAGGCTGGACTACTCCGACGCCGAATCCGTCAAACAAGTCCTGGTTGACAACGGGATCGTGGCAGAGACTAACATCGGCGTGTACAACGGCGAGAGCATCGACTTAGGCATCAAGACCGGCGGTACTTACCTCTCCGAAGGCGAAGGTGGAGTGAACGCGGGCGACATCCGCGAGATAACCAGCCTGCTGTCAACCGCCCGGTCCAACACGCTGGTCGTGACTGAGACGCCGGAACGGATGGAAACAGTCGCCCGCATCATTGAGGAGATCGACCACAAGCCGAGGCAGGTCACACTGGAGACCTCTATTGTTGAGCTGACCGAAACTGGCATGAAGACCCTGGGATTCGAGATTCCTAACACCACCAACATCCCCATCAACGAAGGCCCCGGCGCATCCGCCACCGGAATTCCGCTGGGCACCTGGATGCAGACGCTGTACCGTGACCCGATGTCCATTGCCGCGGTGTTGAATCACCAGATTGAGCTGGGCAACGCGCGCATACTCTCGCGCCCGAACCTTAGCTCGATTGACGGGCGGCAGGCTATTTACTTCGCTGGCCGCCTGATCCCCTACATCACGCGTCCGGCGGTTGAGACCGGCGGAACCTACACGCCGCCGCAGGTGGAGTTCCAGGCGATTGGCATCGTGCTTTCGTTCAAGCCGCGCGTGGACCGCGACGGTGCAATCACGATTGAGGTTAACCCCTCGGTGTCGACGCTGCTCAGGTTTGTGGATGTGGGGCAGGGCACGCAGGCCCCGGAGTCGCAGACGCGCCAGGTCACTGCGACCGTGCGCGTGCGCGACAAAGAGACCTTCGTGATTGCGGGCCTCTTGTCCGAGGAAGAGCGTGAAAACCTGCGCAAGGTGCCGCTGCTTTCGGAGATTCCGCTCTTTGGTGAGCTGTTCACCAAGCGCGAGACATCCAAGGAGCGCACCGAGATTATGGTATTCGTGACCCCGGTGCTTCACGACTAGGGGGTGTGACGCGATGGGTGTGCTGAAAAGACTCGCTGCCTGCGTGGCGCTGCTGGTATTGTGTGCAGCGCCAGCGCAGGCGGCTTCATACTGCGGGGATATCTACCTCGGTTTCAGCCTTGGTTCCCAGCTAACGGGAATGATGGGCGCCAACATGGGCGACTTCAGCTCTATGGCGCAGCAGATGTCCGTCCCATTCAAGGGCAAGGTCGCCTACTGCGACGGGGGATTCCGCATTGATCTTGACGTACCGGCGCTGGCGGACCTGGCGCAGGGCGGGCAAGCCGGGCGCTTCCAGGTGCTCACCATCCTGGTGGACAACGACCAGACGCGGTTCACGCTGCTCAACCACGAGCAGCGCCGGGCTTACCGGCTGACCGTCCCGCCGGAGTACCAGGAGTTGCTGGGCCCCCGCGACCCGATGGAGGCGCTGACCAGCAAGGAGTTTGTCCAGGCGTTCGCCGAAGGCGGGGTGCGGGTGCGAAGCACCAAGCGCTTGAAGGGCCGCAACTTCAGCGGGCTCAAGACGACAGGCATGCAGATAACCTTCAGCGTTGACCTCCCCAAGGAAGATCTCAAGAGGATGCGGGAAGCCGGGGTTGACTTCGACAGCACCTTCATCCTGCGCTTCTATCTGGAAGAGGAGAGCCAGTTTCCCCTGCTCTACGAGCTGGAATCCTCAATGGTGAACTTCTCCTTTGAGGTCATCAATATCAGCCTGGAGCCGCTGCCCGACGTGATGTTCCGCGTGCCTGACTACTACGTGACGGAAGACTTCTCCGTCGCCGACCTGGAGCAGTTCGTCAACCAGCTTGCGTCTGACATCATGGGCTACGCGGGGAGTATCGAGCTTCCGCCGGAAATCAAGCAAGAAATCGAGAACGCCGCCGGGGAGGAGCCTCTGGGCGGCGAGGATGAAACTCCAAAGCCTCATACCGGCGGACGGATATCCGGTATCCCCGGCTAGTGCAACGAAACTCACTTTGAGCGTGCAGGGGCGGCAAGAGGCCGCCCCGTTTTGCGTTGTGCTAAAATGCTTGCCTCAATACTGACAAGGAGAATTGGATGTTTCGAATCGGAATCACACTGATATTTGCTTTGCTGCTCGCCGCAGTTGTCGGTTCCTGCACCATTACCCCCGACACCTACGTGCTTGCGACCGCCGGCAGCACCAAAGTGACGCTGAAGGATATTGAGGACCACCCCAACTTCAAGATGATGGTAGAGGAGATGGTCGTCCGTAAGATTGCCGCCGGAAAGGCTCGCGAGGCCGGAATCCACGTGGACGAGGCTGAGGTGAAGAAGCGCATGGACGAGATCAAAGAGCAGATCGGCCCCGGAGAAGCATGGGAGAACTACCTCCAGATGAACGGCATGACGGAGGAGATGGCCACTGAACAGATTCGCGCCCACTTGGAAATGCTGGACTACCTGAAGTCCAAGGTTGAGGTCAAGGAGGAGGAGGTCAAAGCCGCCTTTGACCAGAATCCCGACTTCTACCGCGAGCAGTACGCGACAGAGAACAACTTGACCGCGGACGAGGCCGACTATCTCACCTATGAAGACCTCAAGGACTACCTGATTGAGCAGTACACCTTGAACCAGGCCTACCGCGACTTCCAGAGCTTCGTGGAGAAGATAAAGGAAGAGGCCGACATCAAGTACTTGTGGATGTCGCCGGAGCTGCGTAAGCTGCTTGAGACCAAGCCCGCAGAGGTGAAGGAACCAGCGGGCGGGCCCGTCGATATCCAGGAGAACGGCTCCGGAGAAGATCAGAACCAGCCTGCGGCTGAAGGCGAAGGCCAGACTGCAGCAGAAGGTTCGGCCGAAGGCGAGAAGGGCGCTGAGGCCGGGTCGGCTGATAATGGCGCCAAAGACGAAGGTGGCGCCAAGGCTGATGGTGGCGCCGAGGCCAAGGGCGGCGATTCCGGCGAAAAGAAAGAAACCGGCAAATAAGCTGGGTGCTCTGCGAAAGCTGGTGGCTGTCGCGTGTGGCTCGCCGCCGGGCGCAAGTCCGGCTCCACGCCCCGCGTATCTGCGTCCGGCATTTCCGCCATTGGAGGAGAACAATGACTGCGCGTCAGAAGCGTGAAATACTGATACTGGCGATTGTGATTATCGTTGCAGCCGGGGCCGGCATGGCCTACCGGCAGTTAACCTCCGGCGGCGCCGGGGACACCGGCGCACCCGCCAAGCCCCGCAAGACCGCGCCCACCGACATAGTCGCCCGGGTGGAAGGGCAGGAAATTACCCGCGCCACGTTGGACAAGTACTACGGCGTGACGCTGGGCCTGCACGGCCTCGATGCGGCGACCGTGCCCGACACGATGCAGCGCCGGCTGATGGCGAGCTCGTTGAAGCAGATTATTGATGAGAGAGTGCTGGCAACGGCAGCTGCCAGCCGCGGGGTGGAAGTCACCGAAGAAAAAGTGGCTGAGATGGTGGAGCAGGCCAAGAAGGCCTTCGCCTCGGAAGAGGAGTTCGCGGACAACCTGAACAACGACCTCGGCCTGACGGTGGATGAACTCAAGGAAATGCTCTACTACCAGCGGCTCGCCGAGGAGGTGCGCCAGACCTTCGCCGACGGGCTTGAGGTGGCGGACAGCGAGATTGACCAGCGGCTGAAAGAGTACGAGGGGATGCTCAAGGATCACCCCGGGGGCGAAGTGGCGTTGCCCTCGCGCGACGAAGTGAAGGCCGAAGTGGCGTTCGGCAAGGCCGACCAGCTCTACACCGAGTGGCTGGACGGAGTGGTCGCGGCCGCCAACGTGGAGATTGTGGACAAGTCGCTTATCGAAGAGGCGCAGCCGCAGATGCCCGAAGGCCACCCACCGATGGACCAAATGCCGCAGATGCCGCCGGGCCATCCGTCAACAGATGCGCCCCAGTTGCCCGAAGGCCATCCGCCGGTGGAGCCGCCCGCGGATAGCGGCGCCGGCGCGTGAGCCGGTTCACAATCTCTCTGTGCCCGGATTTCATTTCGCGCGCCCGTTGGGTGTATAATCCCACGCGCTAAGTTTTTTTTCCTTCGCAAACTCCGGTAAATGGGGGTAACAATGTCTGACCAGTGGGTCTACTCGTTCGCAGAAGCTGACGGTACCAACAAGGACCTTTTCGGCGGCAAGGGCGCGAACCTCGCCACTATGACCTCTTTGGGGCTGCCGGTTCCACCCGGTTTCACCCTTACCACCAAGGCCTGCCTGCGCTACTTTCAGGACGGCGGCAAGCTCGCTGACGAAATCAAGGATGGAGTGCAGGAGAAGGTTGCGGTGCTGGAAACCGCGCTGGGCAGGACTTTCGGCAACTCGGCGCAGCCGCTGCTGGTGTCGGTGCGCTCCGGGGCGAAGTTCTCCATGCCGGGAATGATGGACACCATCCTCAACCTCGGCCTGAACGACCAGACGGTGGAGGGCCTGGCGAAGCTCACGACCAACCGCCGGTTCGCCATGGACTCCTACCGCCGCTTCATCCAGACCTTCGGCGAGGTGGTGCTGGGCATCCCTCTGGAGGAGTTTGAGAAGCTTCTTGTCGGGATCCGGGAGAAAGCCGGCGTCAAGTTTGATTACGAGATTCCCGCCAAGGCGCTGGAGAAGCTGGTGGCCCAGTACAAAGAGGTGGTGAAGAAGCACACTGGCGCCGGGCTGCCACAGGACCCGATGGAGCAGCTGTACATGGCCATCTCGGCCGTGTTCCGTTCTTGGAACACCCCCCGCGCCATTACTTACCGCATGCTCAACCACATCCCCGACGACCTCGGCACCGCCTGCAACGTGCAGGCCATGGTCTTCGGCAACATGGGCGACCGCAGCGGCACCGGCGTGGCGTTCTCGCGCAATCCGAGCACCGGCGAGAAGAAGATATACGGCGAGTTCCTCGTGAACGCGCAGGGCGAAGACGTGGTCGCCGGCATCCGCACTCCGCAGGACATCCAGTCGCTGCACGACGTGATGCCGGAGCAGGCGAAGGAGCTGTTCGCCATCATTGAAGGGCTGGACCAGCACTTCAAGGATATGCAGGATATCGAGTTCACCATTGAAGAAGGCAAGCTCTACATCCTGCAGACTCGCAACGGCAAGCGTACCGGTGCGGCCGCGCTGCGCGTCGCGGTTGAGTCCTTTGAAGAAGGCTACTACGACAAGGAAGAGGCGCTGATGCGGGTGGATCCTGCCGCGCTGGATCAACTCCTGCACAAGCAGGTTGACCCCAAGGCCGAGGTTAGACCGGTGGCCCGGGGCCTGAATGCCAGCCCCGGCGCGGCAGTGGGGCAGATAGTGCTGGACCCCGACACGGCGGTGGAGCTGGCGGCCAAAGGCCAGAAGCTCATCCTCGTTCGCAGTGAAACCACTCCCGACGATATTCACGGCCTGAACGTCAGCGAGGGCGTGCTCACCGCCCGCGGCGGCATGACCAGCCACGCGGCGGTGGTAGCCCGCGGCATGGGCAAGCCCTGCGTGGCCGGCTGCTCCGAGCTGTCCATTGACGAGAAGACCGGCGCGGTCACCTTCAAGGGCCACGACGGCGTGCTGAAGGCCGGCGACTGGATGACCATTGACGGCACCACCGGCGGAGTGTTTGAAGGCAAGCTCCCGCTGGTTGACCCGCAGATTGGAGACAGCTTCGCCAAGTTCCTGGGCTGGGCGGACGAAGCCCGGCGGCTGGGCGTGCGCACCAACGCCGACAACCCGGTGGACACCAAGCGCGCCTACGAGTTCGGCGCCGAGGGCATCGGTCTGTGCCGCACCGAGCACATGTTCATGGAGCAGGAGCGCCTGCCGCACGTCCGGGCGATGATTCTGGCGGAGACGGAGCAGGAGCGGCGCCAGCACCTGGCCAAGATCAAGGAGTTCCAGAAGGAGGACTTCATCGGCATCTTCCGCGAGATGCACGGCCACCCCGTGACCATCCGCCTGCTGGATCCGCCGTTGCACGAGTTCCTGCCCCACGGCGAAGAGGAGATCAAAGAGGTCATCCGTTCCGTCAAGGGCGATGTCACCGGCGCCGAATTGCAGAAGCTGATGGCGCGGGTGCTCAGCCTGCACGAGGCCAACCCGATGCTGGGCTTCCGCGGCTGCCGCCTGGGCCTCATCTACCCCGAGATTAACGAGATGCAGGTGGAGGCCATTCTGGAGGCTGCGGTAGAGGTGAAGCGCAGCGGCGAGAAGGTTGACCCGGAGATAATGATCCCGCTCATCGGCGCGAAGTCCGAGTTGGCGATTATTGAGAAGAAGCTGCGCTCCACGGCCGAAGCGGTGTTTGCGCGCATGGGCGAACGCGTGGAATACAAGTTCGGCACGATGATTGAAGTCCCGCGCGCTGCGTTGACCGCCGACGAGATTGCAGAAATCGCCGAGTTCTTCAGCTTCGGCACCAACGACTTGACCCAGATGACGCTGGGCATCTCCCGTGACGACGCCGAGGAGAAGTTCCTGCGCCAGTACGTGGCCATGGGCATCTACCACGCCAACCCCTTCGCCGAGCTGGACCAGGTCGGCGTCGGGCGGCTGGTGGCGATGGCGGTGGAGGATGGGCGCCGGGCGCGCCCCAAGCTGAAGATCGGCATCTGCGGCGAGCATGGCGGCGACCCGCCGTCCATTGATTTCTGCCACCGGCACGCGTTTGACTATGTGAGCTGCTCGCCGTTCCGCGTGCCCATCGCGCGGCTGGCGGCGGCGCAGAGCGCCATCCGCGAAAAGCGCGGCGCGGCCGAAGGCCACTCAACAGCGTAATCCGCCCGCAAGGGCGTTTGAACAGGTGGTGCTGGTATGTTCTTCATTGAAGAGATAATCGCGCGCGAAGTGCTGGACAGCCGTGGCAACCCGACGGTGGAGACCGAAGTCGTCCTGGACGACGGCAGTATCGGCCGCGCCATCGTTCCCTCCGGCGCGTCCACCGGCGAAGCCGAAGCCCTGGAGATGCGCGACGGCGACGAGAAACGCTACAACGGCAAGGGCGTGCTCAAGGCCGTCGCCGCCGTGGAAGAGAAGATTGCCCCCGAGTTGGAAGGTTTCGGCGTGCCCGACCAGCGGCTGGTGGACTTGGCGATGATTGCGCTGGACGGCACCGCGGCCAAGAAAAAACTCGGTGCCAACGCCATCCTCAGCGTCTCCATGGCAGTGGCGCAGGCCTGCGCCAGTGCGCTGGATCTGCCGCTGTTCCAGTATCTCGGCGGGGCCAATGCCCACCTGCTGCCCGTCCCGATGATGAACATCATGAACGGCGGCGCCCACGCCGACAACAACCTGGACATCCAGGAGTTCATGGTCGTCCCCTTCGGCTTTCCCTCCTTCCGCGAAGCACTGCGGGCGGGCGCGGAGACCTACCACGCGCTCAAGGGCGTGTTGAAGAAGATGGGGCTCGTTACCAATGTTGGCGACGAAGGCGGCTTCGCGCCCAACCTCAAGAGCCACGCAGACGCGCTGGACGCCATCGTTACCGCCATCAAGAAAGCGGGCTATAAGCCCGGCAAGCAGATCGGCCTGGCGCTGGATTGCGCCGCCAGCAGTTTCTATAAGGACGGCAAGTACCATTTAGCGGGCGAGGGCAAGTCCTACACCTCAAGCGCACTGGCTAAGTACTACGAGGAACTCGTTTCCGGCTTCCCCATCATCAGCATTGAAGATCCCTTCGCCGAGGAAGACTGGGACGGCTTCGCCGCCTTCACCAAGAAGCTGGGCGGCAAACTCCAGATTGTGGGCGACGACATCTATGTCACCAACCCGGAGCGCATCCAGCGCGGCATCAAGCGGGGCTGCTCCAACTCCGTGCTCATCAAGCTCAACCAGATTGGCACCGTCACCGAGACGTTGGACGCCATCGCGTTGACCCAGCACACCGGCTGGACGCCCGTCATTTCCCACCGCAGCGGCGAAACCGAGGACACCTTCATCGCGCACCTGGCGGTGGGGATGAACGCGGGGCAGATAAAGACCGGCGCGCCCGCCCGCACCGACCGCGTGTCCAAGTACAACGAATTGCTGCGCATTGAGGAGTACCTCGGCGTCTCCGGCCACTTCGCAGGCGCCGAAATATTCGGTCGCTAGGGGCACGGGTATCCCGTGCCCGTCTTGCTATCGCAGGGAAGCGGCTAGTGGTCTGTAGGGGCACAGCATGCTGTGCCCGTGGTGCTTTCGCAGCGGTGAATCACGGGCGGGACGCCCGCGCCACCAACCAACCACCAGGTACGCGGGGCTTTAGCCCCGCTACAGAACTCTCCTACCGCAACTTCAACAACACCGCCAGATTCGCGTCCTTATCCTTCACCGGCCTGATCAGCCCCTTCGCGCTGGTCATCAGGCTGCACGCCCCCGGCCCGTGCCCCGCGCTGGCGCAACGCCCGTGCACAATCACCGCAATGGTCACTGCGCCGGTGAGGTAGGTGCGGCCGAAGGTGCAGTCCGCATCCGTCAGCGCCACGATGTCGCCGAACCGCAGGCTGTCCAGCCCGTATTCCTTGTTCATGCTCTCGTCGAACAGCTGAATATCGTAGTCGCCGGTGTGCGCGCTGTCCTTGCCCAGCCCGCTGCCCATCACCGCCGCGGGCACGAAGTGCGTCACCCCGATCTCAATCTTCCCGTCCTTCACCCGCGGCTTCATGGCCTTGAGCAGCTTCGGGCTCAGGTTGAACAGCTTCACGCCCTCGAAGTTCTCCAGCGCGAGGCCGGTTCCCACCGCGCGGATCTGCATCTTGTCGCCGATAACCAGCTGGTCCAGCACCTTCGGTGGGAAGTCCACAAACACGTGCTCGATCCCGCCGTGCTTGCCGGTCACCACGCCCTTCTCGCCCTTGGCGTCGCCGCTCACCACCCGCGCCTCGTTGCCCACGCAGGCGTAGACGTTCAGCCCGAAGCGCGAGACGTCCTTGCCCCAGTCGGCGTTGAAGTTGGATAGCGACACGCCCGGCTCGATATGGTCGCCCACGATGTCAATGCAGTTGTCGCCCACGCGGTGGCTGTAGCAGATGCCGCCCAGCCCCGGTAGTATCTGCGGCTCGCCGGTGACGGCGGTGATGCGGTAGTGCGCCAGCTTCGCCGGCGGGTGGGTGATTTCGCCCAGCACGCTCATTTCTACGAGCTTTTTCTCATTGGTTTTAAGCTGCATGATGGCTCCTTGAAGGTAATCCTGCGAAGTGG
>CAZKNJ010000007.1:60179-64184 GCA_964554185.1 uncultured Planctomycetales bacterium
TTCTCATTGGTTTTAAGCTGCATGATGGCTCCTTGAAGGTAATCCTGCGAAGTGGTTCGGCGCACAGGCGCCCGCTATTCGTCGTAATAGGCGGCGAAGTCCCCTTCGCCCCGGTGCATCTGCGGTTCGCCATTACGGTAGGCGCGGCGGCCGCGTATCTCGCCGCTCTCAGACTGCTCGCGCGCCCGTTCGGCCATCTCGCCGAGCACTTCGTCGCCCAGCTCGTAGTGCTGGCCGCTGTAGCTCTCATCATAGGGCGGCAGCAGCTCAAACAGCACGCCCAGGCGCTCCCGCTCAATGAAGTGCTTTAGTTCGGCGATGGCGAGCGCCGCCAGCCCGGATGTCACCAGGCCGATGGTGAGCCCGATTACGAAGTCCCAGCCGCTGCATCGTTTCTTCATGGTCTTTCCAGCCATACCGCCGCAGGATTATATGCCCGGCGATGGTAGCCGTCAAACTATGTTACCACCAATATTGCTCGGTTGCATTTTGCCCCCGTTCGGCATAGAGTCTGTGCATCTAGCAGGAGGGGCCTATGGAACTTCACAAGATTGGCGTTGCCGGCTTTGGCACAATGGGCAGCGAGATTGCGCTGCTCGCCGCAATGGCGGGATTCGACACCGTAGCCTACGACGCCTATGCACCCGCGTTTGACGCCAACCTGCCGCGGCTGGCCAAGCTGCTGCGCGTGCTGCAAAAGGACTTGGACGACGCCGGCCGCGAAGCGGTGCTCGCCCGGCTCAAGACCTCGCCCGACGCCTCCGCTCTCAACGACTGCGACCTCATAATCGAAGCGGTGGTTGAAGACTTCGCCGTAAAGGAGGAGCTGCTCTCCGGGCTGGGGAAGGCCTGCAAGCCGGAAGCAATAATCGCGACCAACACCTCCAGCCTCGGCGTAACCCGCCTGGCCGCGACCAGCGGCCGGCCGGAGCGCTTCATCGGACTGCACTTCTTCAATCCCCCGTCGCAGATGAGCCTGGTGGAGGTTGTGCCCGGCCTGCTTACCGGAAAGGAGGTCGGCGCCGCCGCCCTGGACTTCGTCAACCGCATCGGCAAGAAGCCCATCTTCCTGCGCAAGGAGACCCCCGGCTTCATCGTCAACCGCGTGCTGATGGCAATGGCGGTGGAAGCGATGTCCCTGGCGGAGCAGGGCATCGGCAGCCCCCAGGAAATTGATGAGGCGCTGCGGCGCGGCGCGGGCTGGCCGCTGGGCCCCTTCAAGCTGATGGACCTCGTCGGCCTGGATGTCTTCCTCAGCGCCTGTGAAGGCCTCTACCGCGAGCTCGGCGAGGCCAAGTTCCGTCCGCCCTTTATGCTCAAACAGCAGGTGGAGGCCGGCCGCTTTGGGCGCAAAACCCGCGCCGGCTTTTACGACTACTAGGAGGACGGTTGTCCGCCCGGCCCAAGAATCTCTGCATCCTCGGCTCCACCGGCAGCATCGGCGAAACCACGCTGCGCGTCGTCCGCCGCCACCGCGATAGGCTCAACCCCGTCGTCCTCACCGCGCGCCGCAACTGCGGAAAGCTGCTGGCGCAGGCGCGCGAATTCCATCCCACTGCCTGCCTGTTGGTAGAGCACGGCGCTGCGCTGGACGCCTGCGGCGAGCTGGGCGATCTCGGCATTGAATTGTTCGCCGAAGAAGACGCTCTGCCGCTGGTGGTGCAGTTCCCCGAGGTGGACGCGGTGGTCTGCGCGATGAGCGGCGCCGCCGGCCTGCGCGCGTTGGTTGCCGCCATCCTCGCGGGCAAGGAAATACTCTTCGCCAACAAGGAAGCGCTCGTGGTCGGCGGCCGTTTCGTGGCCGACCTGGTGCGCAACACCGGCACGCGCTTCATTCCCATTGACAGCGAGCACTCCGCCATCTACCAGTGCCTGCTGGCGGGACGCCAAGACGAAGTCGCCTCCATCACCCTCACCGCTTCCGGCGGCCCCTTCCTGCGCGCCTCCGCCGAAGAGATCGCCGCCGCCATCCGCGAGCAGGTGCTGGCGCATCCCACCTGGGACATGGGCCCCGCGGTCACCGTCAACTCCGCGACGATGATGAACAAGGCGCTGGAGGTGATTGAGGCGCACTTCCTCTTCGGCCTGCCGCCGGATAAGATCCGCGTGCTCATCCACCCGCAGTCCATCATCCACGGCCTGGTGGAGTTCGCCGACGGCAGCACCTTCGCCCAGCTTTCCGTGCCCGACATGGCGGTCGCGGTGCAGTACGCGTTGCTGGGGCCGGAGCGCCCGCCCGGCGTAGTAGAGCCGCTGGATCTCGCCGCGGTGGGCAGCCTTACATTCGAGGAATTGGACACTGCCCGCTTCCCGCTGGTGGGGCTGGCGTATGAGTCGCTCAGCGGCGAGTGGTGGGCGCCCATCGCGCTCAACGCCGCCAACGAAGTCGCGGTGGAAGCCTTCCTGGAGGGCGGTATTCCGTTCGGTGCGATTAGCGACAGCATTATGGAGTGCTTCCGCCAGCGGCATGAGGCTCCTGGCGCGGAATCGCTCCCCGCCGAGCCCGCGATGCTAGACGCCATCCTGGAGGCTGATAGAATGTTCCGTGAGTTCGCGCGCAAGCTGCTATTCCGGCGCGGCTGACCCAAAGGAGATACCCGTGGACGCATTCCTGGACAAGATTGACGACGGTCTGAAAAAGCGCGTATGGGAACGGGCGCTGGCCCGCGGCGGCGACTTCGCCGAGGTCTTCATGGAGGACACCAGCACGCTGTCCTTCATGCTCAAGGACGGCAAGGTCTCCGAGCTGTCCCAGGGGCAGCGGCAGGGCCTCGGCGTGCGCGTGGTGGACGGCGACAACTACGGCTATGCCTGGCTGGACGGCTGGGACGAGAACGGCCTGCTGGACGCCGCCGGGACCGCCGCCGCCATCGCCTCCGGCGGCGAGCCGCGCGTGGAGCCGGTGCGCCCGGTCAAAATGCAGGACCTCTACCCGGTGTCCGCGCCGATGTCGGAGCTGGGGCTGCGCACGAAGATGGACACGCTCCACGAGGCCAACGAGAGCGTCCGCGCGTTCAGCCCGCACATCAGCCAGGTGATACTCACCCACGCCGAGAACCTGCGCAACTTCCGCGTAATCGCCAGCGACGGCGTTGATGCGCGGGACACCCAGCCACTGGTGCGCCTGGGCTGCATGACCATCGCCACCCGCGGCGATAAGCGCGCGCGCGGCATGTTCGTCTTCGGCGGACGGGTGGGGCAGGAGCTGCTGGCGGACAAGCGCCCGGCGGAGCAGTTCATCCGCGCCGCCGAAATGGCGGTCACCATGCTGGATGCGCGCCCGCTAAAGGGTGGGCCGATGCCGGTGGTGCTGGGCCCCGGCTGGGGTGGCGTGCTGCTGCACGAGGCCGTCGGCCACGGCCTGGAGGGCGACTTCAACTTCAAGGGCACCAGCCTCTTCGCCGGCCGCATTGGCAAGGAGGTTGCCTCCAAGCTCGTGACCGTGGTGGACGATGCGACCATCCCGCACCACCGAGGCACCATCAATATTGACGACGAGGGCACTCCCGGCGCGAAGAAAACGCTCATCGAAAACGGCGTCCTGCGCGGCTACCTCCACGACCGCATCAGCGCGGGCCAACTCGGCATGGAGCTTACCGGCAACGGACGGCGCGACTCCTACCGCTACCCGCCGATACCGCGCATGACCAACACGTTCATGACCGGCGGCGACACTCCGCCGGAAGAAATAGTCGCCGCGACCAAGGACGGCTTTTTCGCCAAGACCTTCGGCGGCGGCCAGGTGGACATCACCAACGGCAGCTTCGTGTTTGAAGTGCTGGAGGGCTACCGCATTGAAAACGGTCAGCTTACCTACCCGGTGGAAGGCGCGACGCTCATCGGCAACGGCCCCGAGACCCTGGGCAAGGTGGATATGGTCGGCAACGACTTCCAGCTCTGCACCGGCGTGGGCACCTGCGGCAAGGGCGTCCAGGCCGCGCCCGTGGGCGTGGGCCAGCCCACCAACCGCATCTCCGAGATGACCGTCGGCGGCCGCGGGTAGTT
>CAZKNJ010000007.1:64284-65562 GCA_964554185.1 uncultured Planctomycetales bacterium
GCTGGCAACTGCCCGCCGCGGTATAATCATCCCATGAGCCTCAAGCGTATAGTCACGGTAGTCGTGCTGATAGTCCTCGCGCTCGTCGCCGTGTATTGCGCCTGCGACTGGGCGAGCGTGGGAGAGATCACGAATTACGTCAAGGGCGGAATTGACGCAAGCCTGAACGCCCATCTTCACCCCGAGGAGTGGCAGATCGGCGACGTCCGGGTGGTGAAGGACGAAGACAATACTTGGGAAGCAGTGTCTTACACCGCCAGGCTGAACGAAGATGTCCTGTGCATAGCCTCTGGGATTAATGAACAGGGCGAAGCCTATGAAACCGGCCATGTCAGATCGCATTCCGGAGGCTACTACGGCATTATCCCCTCGAAGCTGAAGCTCGATCAGTCGCGGCTGCCGGCTGAGGCCGTGGAAGCCGTCACCCTTGCCCAGTCCATCGCCTCCGCCATGCGCAAGCAGAAGCCCTGGCCCTGGAGCCTGCGGCAAATCAGCGACCGCGTCAAGGACATCTCCGAGGGACGCATGCGGGTGGAGATGCGGGTGGGCGATTCCCTCTCCGCGTATGCGACCATCTGGCTCTACGGCCGGGACCGGATTGTCGAGCTTGCGGACTTCGACTCCTCGGTGAAGCTCTATCTTTGGGACGATCGGCTGGTTGCCAACGCAATCAAGGAGAACACTGCCCTGAAGCTGTCCAGCAGACGCTTGACCGTCTACGCCGCCGGCGAGAAGCAGGCTCAAGCCTTGACTGATCGTCTGGAGCGCAGTTTCACCAGGCTGGTGACGGTACTTCGCGCTTCGCCGGATGCCCCGCCGGGCACCATGGAGCGCCTGGAGCGGGCGCAGCAATGGCTGGCTGTGGGCAAGCCCGATATCCGTCCGGCGCTGGATGATGCCCAGCTTGGAAAGCTGGCCGAGCCCTGGGAGTTGCCGAGAAGATCCGGCCCCGTCGAGGGTGGCATGGAGTCCGCTGGCGCGCCCGTAACCTCCCCCGTGGAGATAGCGGGCGTAGCCTTCGCCGAAGACCGGTCGACACTCTCGCGCGGCGGTTTCACCTTTGAATGGAATGCGTCGAGCGGCACCAGCTGGCTGAAGCCGGTGGATGGCTACCGCGGCCTGTACATCACCGTGGCCGAGGACTCGCCCTACGCTTCAACCACCGCTGAGTTCGCGGACGATGAGGTCAATCAGCCGTTGGTGGCGCTGCGGAGTATGGCACGCGACATGTGCGCAGTGCCGGTTGCCGACTGGCCCAGCACTCCCTGGCGCGACCGC
>CAZKNJ010000008.1:0-13764 GCA_964554185.1 uncultured Planctomycetales bacterium
TGGCTGCCCAGGTTGAACAACTGCACTTCCTCCGGCAGCCCGCGCAGCGCCTGCGCAACTTCGCCGGATACCAGCATCTGCCCCGGATGGCACACCTGGCAGATGCGCGACGCGCGGTTTAGGGGCCGGCCGAAGTATCCCCGCCCCGCCGCCAGCGGCTGCAGCGGCCCGCCGTGCCCGACCACGCGCACGAGAATCTCCGAACCGTCGGGCAGCGGCTGGAGGTCCCTGAGCTTGCGCTGCACTTCCACGCCGCTGCGCATGCACTCATCCGAAGTGTTGAAGATGGCGATGTAGCCGTCGCCGAGATTCTTCATTATCTCGCCGCCGTGGGCGAGCACCGTCTCCTCTACTAGCGCATTATGTCGTTCCAGCGACTGGCCAAACTCGCGCGGGAACTTCTCCCACAATTGCGTGGAACGGTAGATATCCGTGAAGAGTATGAACGCCGTTCGTTCGCCGGTTGCGGCTTCCATCGCCTTCCCCTCCAGTGACACTATTCTAGCACAGCCGCCCTCGCCCCACTATACTAACCCCTGACCCCTCTCCCCTAGTTCCTTCTTCTCCCCTCCGGCCCATGCTCCAGCAGTAGCTGAATCACTTCCGCCGTGATCTCGCCTTCGCGGAACTGCGCGCCTTCCTCCATGTCGTCCGCCAGCAGGTGCAGCTTCTCGCGCACCTCCTGCACCACTTCCCGCCGGAAGTCCGGGTCCACCGCGTCCAGCCATCCCGACGCCTCCCCGCAGCAAGGGCAGAACACCTCTTTGCGGCCTTCCAGGCTGCGGGCCGCCAGCCAGAACGGCTCGCCGCAGTGGGGGCAGGCGAACTCCAGCTGCTCCGGCACGCTGAACATCCTAGCCGCCCCGCTCCTGCGAGTGCTTCACCAACGGCGAGAAGCGGTGCTTGAGCAGGAAGATTATCTCCGGCAGCGACGAGTATTCCACCACGCAGTGCGAGAGCATCTCCACCAGCGGCACCGCGGCGACATTGCTGCGCTTGAGCACCGCGAGCCGGCGGCCGAAGCCGTGCACCAGCCCGAGCAGGAAGATCATGTTGCTGTTCCACTCGTCGATGCTCGTAACCACGAAGTCCGACTCCTGGATGTTCTCGCAGGCGCGGCAGAGCTCCTCTTCGTTGTCCAGCTCCTCCTTGATGCGGTACACGGTCAGGTTCAGCTCTTTCAGCGCCGGGCGGATGGTGCGCGCGAACACTTCCTCATTGCGCTGGTTTACCGTCAAGATGACCGTCGCCTTGCCGCGCGCGTACACCGGGACCTTGCGGCACTGCCCATCCTCAAACCGCCAGCACCGGAGATCAAAGGACGGCTCCTCCTCCGGCGGCGCGAACTCCTCGCGGCTGCGCTCCCGGCGCACGATGTTCGCGACCTCGCGCACCATCTCCGCTGGTATCTCCAGCTTCACGTCCGCCTTCTGCTTGCGGTGCTTGATTTCGTCCACTATGCTCGCCACTTCGGAGTACAGGCCGCACTTGTCGCAGGTGTTGAGGTTGTATATCTTGATGCCCAGCTCGCGGCAGGCCATCGCCACCACCAGCTTGCCTTCGCCGCGGAAGGGCCGCAGCTCCGTTCCCAGCGACAGGAAGCGGCAGCGCGGCTGGCGGATGACGGCGGGCACCTCGCAGTTCAAGCAGGTCAGCGGGTCAACCTCCGCGATGAACGCGTCGGTGGAGATGGTGCAGAAACTGGTGCCGAAGCTCACGCGCCGGAAGGGGCACGGCAGCACGCTGAGAAAGTCCTCTTCGCGCAGCTTGCCGCCGCCGGGCTGTTGGTTAGCAGGTGCCATTGCTTTAGATTATACCTGCCGCCTCCGCGCAATCACTCATTGGCCGGCGCAGCGTGCTTCTTGCTCGCATTCAGGAAGCGCCGCCCGATGCGCGCGTAAAGCCCGGCCTCCTCTGGCTTATCGTCTTTGAGCAACTCCGCCAGCCGCAGGTAGATGGACGCGAAAGTGATGTTGTTCTGTATCCACTGCGGGCGCGGGAAGCTGGGCGTGATGGGCTCGGTTATGTCCGCGAAGTGCTGGACGGCGGAGAGCAGCACCGACCGCTCACCCGCCCGGTCGCCCGCTTCGTGCAGCAGCCGCCCCTGCCCCCAGTAGTAGTGCGGGCGGTTAAACGGGTCAAGCTCAATGGCCTTCGCGCCCAGCGCAATGCGCTCTTTCAGCGGCTGCACCGGGCACTGTGCCTGGATGAAATACGCCTGGCTCTCGTAGGGATTCCAGCCGGCGGCTTCGGACGCCTTGGCCGCCGCGTAGGTGAAATCCGGCGGTTCGCCGCCCATTGCCCCCAGCGCGAGTTTAATCTTAGTTGCAGCGTTGAACGGCGCTATCCGCTCCGCCGCCATCAGCGCAGTCTCATCGCCGGCATTATGCCGGTCAAGTTTCGCCCGCTCGGCGGCATACATCAGCCCCGGCACGGCGACCAGCAGTCCCGCCAAAGCGAACCAGCGCGTTGGCAGCTTCATCCCGTTGGTGGACGGCTGCGGGCTTGTAGCCGCCGGCGCAACCACCAATGCCGCCACCACCGCGAAATACAGCAAGTTCGCCAGGTAGGCGAAATCAAAGTCCACCATCGCATGCGCGCCGAAACCGATGAGCGCAACGAGCAGCATCCGGTGCGCCCACACATTGCCCGGCGGCACGTTGCGCCGTGCCCGCATCAGGCCGACCGCCCAGACTGCCAGCGCAACTAGCGCAAACAGCGTCCCCCATACTCCCGTTTCTGAAAGCAGCTTGGCCCACACACCGTGGGCGTCAGTGCTGTAATAGCGCCAGTCCGGCTGGAGGTAGGTGTAGTGGTAGCCGAAGTTGCCCAGCCCCACGCCGAAGGCGGGGAAGTGGCGGAACATCGCATGCGCGACTTCCCAGAAGGTCAGCCGCCCCTGCAGGGAATAGTCCGCCGCATTCCAGATGCTCGCGATACGGGCCGCCAGGCCGCTGTAGAAGCCCGTGAACGCCAGAAACAGCCCCAGTGCGGCAGTGATACCAATAGCGGAAATGAGCCCTCCTGGCCGCGCTTTCGGCTTCTCGGGAGCCGCCTGCGGGCGCCGCCTGGACAGAGCGTCCCCCGCCGCCCACAGTGCCAGCACAACTCCCTGCAAGGCCAGCGCGATATACGCCCCCCGGCTGAAAGCGAGCAGCAGCGCCACCAGCAGCACGGCGGTTATCAGGATGAACTGGTGGCCCCGGTCGCGGCGCACCATCAGCGCGCTGAGCGGCCAGGTGAGCAACAGAAAGGCGGCATAGCTGTTGTGCAGGCCGAAGGTGGCCGAGAGATGCTGGTCCGGAGTGATGTGCGCAAAGTTCGGCGAGTATACCCACAGGCCGTACAGCGCGGTGAGCAGCGCGCCGGTGGAAAGCGCGATGCACACATCCGAGCCGCTGAGTTCCTTGCGCCGCAGGTAGCCCAGCGTCAGGCTGTAGGCGAACGCCGCCGCGCTCAGCCACAGCGCAAACTTGAACGTGGGATACAGGTAGGTGGTTGCCAGCAGCGAGATGACGGCGAACAGGCCGAAAAGCACGAACCCCCAGTTACGCAACCGCAGCCTGCCCTGCCAGAGTTCAACCGCGGCGATGAGCGGGATAACCACCAGCCCCAGGGCCAGTCCCCATGAGCCGTTGCCGCCTTCGGACAGCGGCAAGAGCAGGAGGGCCAGCAAGTAAGCAAAGCGCCACATATCGCTTCCGCGCCCTACGCCATGCAAGGGCGCGGCCTAGGCCATCGTCACGTAGTAGGTGAGGAAGTACGCGCCGCTAACATACAGGTAAGGCGCGCTGGCGAACAGCCAGCCGAGGAAGAAGACGAACACCGCCGGAATCATCACTGCCAGCCGCTGGAACAGGAACGGCTCAAAGTAAGTGCCGCGCTCCACCGTCTCCGCCTTCTCCAGATAGATGCGGCGGATGATGTCCAGATAGTAGTACGCCGCGATGACCGCATTCAGCGCGCCGACCACGACGAGCACGAGGTTCAGCGGGTTCATCGTGAGAATGAGCGAGAAGAACACGAGGAACTTCGCCACAAACCCCATGGTCGGCGGAATGCCCGCGAGCGCCAGCAGGAAGATCGTCATAAACACCGCGAGGTACGGCGACCGGCGGAAGAAGCCCTTGTAGCTGTCCAGGTCGTCGGTGCCGCCGGATATCTCATTTAGCATGGCGATGAGGAACGCGCCGAGGTTCATGAAGAAGTAGGTCATCAGGTAGTACAGCGCGGAGTAAAAGCCGATGTTGTCCGTAATCTGGTAGTACGAAGTCGCGGCCACCAGCGCCATTAGCACATACCCCATCTGCGCGATGCCGGAATAGCCGAGCAGCCGCTTGAACGAAGTCTGCCGCAGCGCCATGATGTTCCCCCAGAACATCGTGAGGATGGCGATGCCCGCGACCATCGGCAGCCAAGCTTCTCTCGCCGGTGAGAAGCCCAGCATGAACATGCGCATGAACACGGCGAACCCCGCGACCTTGGGGAACACCGAAATGAACGCCGTTACCGGCGTGGGCGCGCCCTGATAAGTGTCGGGTATCCACATGTGGAACGGCGCGACGCCCAGCTTGTAGCCGATACCGACCATGATGGAAGTGAACGCCAGCACCACCATCGGGTGGCCGGTCACGAACCCCTTGGTTTCCAGGAACGCTTTGAGGTCGTACAGATTCGTGGAGCCGCAGATGCCGTAAACAATGGCGATGCCCAGCAGCAGGAACGCTGAGGAGACTACGCCGGTGACGAACATCTTCAGTCCGGCCTCCAGCGAGCGCAGCTTGTCCTTGTAGTAAGCTGCCATTACGTAAAGCACGATGGAGCCGAACTCGGTCATCACGTAGATCGCCAACAGGTCGGAAGAACCCACCATCAGGTCAAAGGCGATGGTGGCCATCAGCATCAGAATGATGAACTCCATCCGGTACTTCTTGATCAACCCGTAGCCCAACAAGACCATGTAAAGGAAGATGTCGCCCCAGTCCATCAGCTGCTTGAAGAACAGCGCGAAGGGGTCAATCGTCTCGATTCCGCCCCAGAACGTCCCCAGGCCGTAGGAGAAATAGCGGGAGGTCATCAGCATCATGTGCAGCGTCATCAAGAAGTTGGTGAACGCCCCGCCTATCGCTATCCAGGTGATTAGGTTGTAGTTCTCCTTGCGCGAGAACACCCAAACCGCGATGACGAGCAGCACCGCCAGCGCGAGGAACATCTCCGGCATGAGCAGGTAGTACGCCGGGTGGTCAAACGCCCACTGGTTGTAGTTCTGGATGGGCTGGCCCACCAGGTACACCAGGCGGCCCCAGATAGTGGTGAGCAATCCGATTAAGTAGTCCATTGCGTGCTGTTAAGAGAAATGAGATACAAGGCGGCACTGCCGCCCTGTATCTCAGGATTATACAACACATTGGGCCGAAGCCCGAACCGCTGCTAGCCCTTCGGAATGTAGGTCTTGGACTTGCTGGCGCCGCCGGCCGACATGCTGAAAGTCACCACCTTGGGGCTAGCGGAGGTGCAAGTGATGGTCAGGGTCTGCGGTGTGCCGTAAGACATGTAGTTCAGCCGAATCGACTGTCCCTCGGGCATGGAGCCGAGCACCGGGTTCGCGAGGAACGGCGCTTCAATCTCGATGTTGACCCAGGTCTCCATCCCGATCTCCATCACCGACCAGACCGTGATATTGATGGCGTCAATAATCGCGGTGCCCTCCTCGGCAATCAGGTACTCCAGCACCGAATCCCAGTCGGTCTCGCCAGTACGCGGCGGCCGCAGTTCCTCCGGAATGGCGGAGCTGACGATCATTAGCGGGTCAATGCGGCCGGTGTCCGGATACGGCAGATCCTCGTCAGCATTGACCTTCGTCTCATTCTCCCGTGCTTCGGCCAGGCGCTCGTACAGGATACCGCGCGAGTCAATCTGCTCAAAGGCGGCCAGCTCGTCCATCTTTTCCTCTTCGGTATAAGCGACGGGCGGCTCTTCGCCTGCCGGCGCGCCGCCGGGCAGGCTGGGCGCTTCACCGCCGGGGGTGCCGGGTGTCGGACCGCCTGGTGCGGGACCGCCGCCGGGAATAGGAGTACCCAGGCCGGGAGCTGCAGGGCCGCCGGGACCGGCTGCAGGCGGCTGCGGCTGGGTCTGCTCGACCGCAGGTGCAGGCTGAGCTGGCGCGCCTGAAGGAGGTACATACTCCGGGATGTCGCCAGTATTGAAGCCGCCTGAAAAGAAGACAACCGCCATGTATATGGCGCCAGCGGCGACCACGACTATCAGCGTTATCAGTAGATTCTTGTTAATTGGGCCTTCTTGCATTATTGCTCACCGCCTATAGCTTCACGTCTCCGGGCATTCCGGGTGGAACTTCGCCCGAAGTCATGCCTTCCGGATTCATGAAGTAAACCGTGAAGGCTAGTTCGTAAACCGAGAATGTCCTGAATGAATAGGAGTTGTCTTCACCGCCCGAGTTCTGGAAACCATGAACCGTCACCATACGCGTAGAGTCGTTCTGGAGGTTTTCCACGAAACGCTTCAGTTGCTCATAGCTCATCGTGAACTCGGAGAGCGTGATGTTCAGCGGCTCCAGGAAATTCGGATAGCGGGAGACGATCTCGCCGGTGCCCGTGCCTTCGCCGATGTACTCCCACTTGAACAATTCCACCGCATCCTCCAGCGGCGGGAGTGTCTCAATGGGGCTCATCAGCCACGACACCTTGAAAACAACGTCCGGCTTGATCTCCACCTTGGCAGAGTAGATGCCGTTCGCCATCAGCACGTCCAGGAACCACTCTTCAAAGAACTCCACCAGGGCATCCTGCCCGGGGAGGAAGTACTTCTGTTCATCCACGAGCTTGTCGTCCATCGCTGTGTTGAGCTGCTCGGCCTTGGGCAGCATCTCCGCCTTTTTGCGGTAGACCTCGTTCTGCCGCTGCACCGAGACAGCCTTTGACCGGATGGTCGCAGTCTCCGCGGTCTTCGCCGTGTAGACGGACTTCCAGAACATCGCGATGGCCACGACGATGATGATGATGAACACAATACCCACATTCAGGGGCGTGAAAATCGGCTTCGGAGGCTTGCGCTCCGCCATGGCGCCCGCCGGGCCCGGCTTTCCCTTTGGCCCTCTAGGTGCTGAGGACATCCTTGGTCACCTCCTCAAGGACAGAAAGGACTTTGGTGGCATCGCTCTGTTCCAAGGCCCCCTCCTGCAGGTAAGTCTTAATATCAAAGGTGTACTTGTACATTGTCTCATACACTGATTCACGGCCGAAATAGTCTTCAATAGCGCGGCCCGCGCCGTATCCAAGCCGCGGCAGCTCAAAGTCCACTGGCATGCTCTCGCGGAAGTCCCGGTTTCCCAGCGCCTCCGGGCTGCGCCAGGTGTGCCCCTTAGATGGCACCGAGCTCTGCATCCCCATCGGTGGCGGGTATTGCGGGTTGTGCGCGCCGAGGCTTATGCCCATGCCGGCAGATCCGCCGCCGCCGCCGGCCCCGATGCCTCCTCCGCCGCCAGAGGTCAGCGCTTCCGTTGATTCATCAACCTCGGTACGGGTGAAGAAAGTGGAGTGGTCCAGCGCAATCGCAAACTGCATTATGTCAATGCGGTCAACCGCCACGCCCGACATTTCAATGCACTTGTCGGCGCCGATGAAGGAGACTTCTTCAATGAAGCACGCGTCGGGGATTTCGTTGCCCAGCTCCTCCATAATCGCCGGCCACATGAACTGGCTCTTGACCAGCGCATAGATTTGGCTGAATTTCGGCTTCTTGGTGGAGATCTCGCCCTTCACCGCGTCAAACTTGTCGGCCTTGGGCTTCCACGTCGGCGTTTCTTCTTCCGCCGCGCGCAGCTCCGACTGCGCCTGCTCCAGCTGGTTTTCCAGCGTCTGGTTCTGCTGCCACATCACTACTCCCATAATCAGCAGCAGCACCACACCGATCTTGACCACATTCCACGCCTGCTGGCGCACGAAATACACGGTGGGCAGCAGGTTGAACTCGATCTTGCCCTTCTGGAGGAAATCGGCGGCCAGGCCCGCGGCCACAATCATCTTCTCCGCATGCGCATGCAGAATATCCAGCGCATACACGCCCTGCAGGTACTGCACCAGCGACGATAGCGTGACCTCGCTGACTTCCAGTCCGGTCTCGCGCTCCAGGAAGGCTGTCATGTTCTTGAAGCCCCGGATGTTGCCGAAGATCATCAGCTTGCCGACGCGGTCGGTACGGGCAGCCTGGGATTCGTAGTAGCGGATGGAGCGCACCAGCTCGGTGACAAAGGTCTCAAACACCGCCATCACCGCTGCGCGCAGGCGGTTGTCCTCCGTCGGGTCAACCTCTTCTTCGGAGAGAGTCAGGTCAATCTCCTCAGCCTTCAGGTACTCTTGCGCCTCGGCAACGCTCACGCCGAGAAGCTGCGCCACCTTCGCTACGATAGAGTTGTAGCCCAGTTCAATGGAGCGGGCCATCCTGAACGATCCGTTAAGGAAGAAGGAAAGCTCCGAGATGGTGTCCCGGACGTCAATGATGCCCACCGTCTGGGTGTAGCCTTCCAGCTTCGCGCCGATGAGATTCCACGCCGCGAGGCTGGTGATCTTGATGCCCGCCGCCTCAATGCTGGCGAAATTAAGCATGTCCACCAGCGACTGCACCGTGGACGAGCGCGTGGCCACCAGCAGAATCTCCTGCATTGACTGGTTGCCGCCCTTGCGCTGTGGCAGTACGCGGTACTCGTAAATGGTGTCGCCCGGCGGGAACGGGACATACTGGTTTATCTGCAGGCTGATGGCCTGCCGCGTCTGGGGCGTGCCCATGCGCGGCAGCTCAATGATGCGCGTAATAGCAGCCTTGCCCGAAAGCGAGATGATGGCCTTGCGGGCGTTGATGCCATTGGTCTCCAGAATCTCTCTGAGCCGCAACGCCAGCCCTTTCGGGTCCGCAATACGCCCAGCCGCAAAAAACGCGGTGTCCAGGTCGCCGATGGCGAACCGCTCCAGCACGTAATCGTTGCCATGCTTGCCCAGGGCAACAACCCTTAGCTCGTTAGATGTAAGGTCAATTCCGATGTCAACTGGTTTACCGGTCGCCTTTTTAGCCATAGGTTAACTCTCCGGCCAATTTGTATTCCCTACAGTTGGACTAGGGAATCCCCGCCCTTGTTCCACCAAGGGCGGGAAAAACTCCAATTGACGCCTTCAAGCGCAAGGCGGTCTTACTTGTCGTCCACCAGATTCACGGTCAGGGTGATGAATACGTAGCTGTTGTCCTCGGACTTGGAGTGGTGCTGGAAGAAGTTGCCGACAATCGGTAGGTCGCTGAGGAACGGAACCGAGAAGATCTGGTCGGAAATATCGCGGGTCTGCAGTCCGCCGATGAGCGCGGTTGAGCCGTCGGTCAGGCGGAAATAGGTGGACATGGTGGTGTCGGTGGTTGGCTGGAAGGTCGCCTGGCCGTCCGGGGACACCTGCTGCGGGCCGTCAAAGTTGCTGATGTCGATGTCCACAAACATCGTCATCCGGCCCCAGTCGTCTATGTTCACCGTGAAGTTGATGTCGGTTCCCACGTCCACCTCGTCGAAGGTGGACTGGCGGATGGCATTGCCGTTCTGGTCAAACGCGATGGTCTGGCGGAAGTTGCCGCGGGTGCGGTCAACGGTCAGATAAGCGTTGAAACCGTCAATCACGCTGATTTCGCTCTCGGTGATGACCTTGGCCTTGCGTTCGGTAACCAGCGCGTCAAACGCCGCAGTGTAGTTCTCCGGCAGGTTGATTGTGTTCTTGGGCAGGATGTTGAGCGTGAGGCTGCCGTCGGCGTAGCCAAAGTTCGTGCGGCCGATCCCCGTGGGCGCCTGCGCTGTCGCGTTCAGCATTCCGTATACCTTCTGCGGGTTCTCGGACACCTGGTAGACCGTAATCTTGACCGCCGCCTGTTTCGGCGGCTTGTCAATCTTGCGGATAATGGACTGCACCACATCCAACGTCTCACGCGTGCCGCGCATTACGACCAGGCCGCTCTTGGCCGAGGGCACAGGGATGGAGCCGCTCTGCTGGCCGCCGCCGCCCTGGCCGCCGCCACCGCCGCCCTGGTTGCCGCCGCCGCCGCCACCGCCGCCGCCGCTCTGGCCGCCACCACCGCCGGCGGCCTGCATGGGCTGAGAGTCGAAGTAGCCGCTGGCGAGCGCCGAGCTGGCACCGAGGTAGCTAGCGTTGGTCCGGTTATTGTTACCGCCGCCGCCGCCGCGGTTGTTGCCGCCACCGCCACCGCCGCCGCCCTGCTGGTTGCCGCCACCGCCGTAGGTGTTCTGGTACACGTACCAGCCGACATTGACGGATGGCAGCAAGTCGAGGTTATAGAGAATCTGGTAAACCTCGGTGGGATCGGCATAGTGCAACTGGTAGAAGTCTATTTCGTTGGCGTTCGCGATTTCCTGTTCCTTGCGCTCGCGGCTGGTGATGAGAATCACCGGCTTGGCGTAGGGGTCGGCCTCATCGCGGTACACAACTTTCTCAAACTGGTGGGTTTCCAGGATAATGTCCAGCGCGGTGTCCCACGGCACGTTCTCAAAGTTGCCGATAACCGTGCCGGGCTCCGTGATCATCGCATTGAACTGCGCCGCGTCCCTGAAGCCGATGGGGCTGCCGCCCTCGCCGAATTGCAGGGGCTCCAGCACGCGCCGGTTCGCCACGCCGCCGATGGGCGGGTCGGTGATGTACGGGTCAATGATGATGGAAATACCGGCAATCTGCGACATCAGGTTCAGCACCTGGTAGACCGAGAAACCGGTGACCGCATTCAAGTTGACCAGCACGTCCGAAAGCTTGCCCTCAAACTCCTTGAACGGCGGCAGCTCATAGTCGCCGGCGCCGCCCGCGTTGTCCAGGCTCATGCGCGGGTAGTCGGGATCGGTGTCCACGCTCTCGGCGCCCTCGGCGAACACCTCGTCCACCGACATCATTCCACTGTCCTCCGCGGGGCTGCTCTCCTCCGGGCCAAGCTGCGACTCGCGGGAGAAAGTGCTCGGCGCGGTGGGAAGCGGCATGGGCTCGCGCTTGGACAGCTCCATTGGCGCCAGCGTGAACTCAAAGCTCGTGCCGGTGCGCTGCGTCGGGCCGCTGAAACCGTACGCGACATTGTTGTTGAAGGTAAGCGCCAGGCGCGTCATCGTCTCGTCGGCAGCCATCAGCTCCGATACCGTCAGGTTGCGGACGATCGGGTCGTTCTTGAAGATGTAGTCCGTCACCGCTTCCGAGGGCGGAAGGTCAACGACCACATTGTAGCCACGCGGGAACTCAATCGGCGCAAGGTTCACCGTGGCTTCCGCGCCGGTGCGGATAACCAGCGTCATCGTGCCCGGGTCGTAATTCACATAAGTGACCACGGGTTGCGCACCGGACGAAGTCGCGGTGAAGGACTTGGCTGCCGGCTCGGCGGGCGCAGGCTCTTCCTGCGGTGCAGGCGCGGGCGCGGCGGGCTGCTCCTCAGCCGCCGGCTGCTCCTTCACCGGGAAGCTGTGGCGGGCAGGCTGCAGCGGCTGGTCCTCTTCCACCACGGGAGTGGGCTCCTCGGGCGGGGGGGCAGGCGCTGCCACCGGCTTCTCCACCGCTGGCGCCGGCGGGGCGCTTTCACCCTTCACCATCGCCAGAGTCAGCTCGCTGCGGTTGGACAGGGGATAGAACACCTCAAGGGCCAACACCCCTTCCTTCAGCCGTGTCCATCTGTATGCGTCGTCTCCCAGTTTCCCTTTCACATCGAGATAGACCACGGCCACGACAGTGTCGGTGTCACCCGCAACGAGTACGTTCTTTATCAGCGTGGTGCCCTTCACCTGGGGATTGACCGCCTTTAGGTCGCTGCTGGGGAACTGCACTTCGATGCGAGTTGGATAGAGCTTCACGGCAGTAACCGGGTCCGCGCCCTTGTCCATGGTGAACACGACGAGATCCCGGTCCGCCAGAGCCTTCACCTCGACGCCCGATATCTGGTTCAGCTTTGCGGCGTAGGAGCTTACGCCAGTAAGCAGCAGAACCAGCAGTGCGCACACTACGGCTCCGGAAAGCTTCATTTTCCACTGCATAACGGAGGTTCCCTCCTAAATAGTTTAAACACCGTTCAGCACCCGAAGGTGCCCTTCCCCTTCCTGGATACCACAACACGGGTGCCCACGCGCGGCAAGCCCGCGAGCGATTGAAGGATTCTAGGTTGAAACCACCTGCTTGTCAAGAAATGCGGTGGCGGGGCCTTCCCGGAGTTCCGGAAAGGCCCCGCCGGGCGTTTTCCCAGATTGGCCGGCGCGTCTGGCAGGAGCGCGGGAAGCCGCGCTACTTCTTGCCTTCCGCGTACCTGTCCTCGTACAGCACCGTGTACGCGCGGCGCATAGACGGGTCAACCGTCTGGCTGGCCACGTCAGCCTTGGCAGTGTTCATCTTGCCAACGTCGATCACGCGCTCAATCGCGCGGTCGCGTTCAATGCGGTCAAAGGAGACCGGGGCCGCCTGGCTGCCGCCGGAGATGCCCACACCGCCCACGCCCTCTATGCGGAACACATAGCTGCGCGTGGTGATGTAGGCCGCGATGTCGTCCAGGTAGTTGGCGATTGCCACAAACTCGTTGTTCTCCGCGTCCCAGCGCTCCGCGTAGCGGAACAGCGAAGGCCCGCTCAGCGTGCGCATTCTCGTGGAGAAATCGTTAGTGTCAACCAAAACATCATCCATGTTGCTGTCGCCGTTGGTGTCTTCAACCTCAAACGTCTCCGGCGCCAGGTTGCCGTTGTCCATCAGGTCGTCGTACATCGCATCGTTGAGCACGCCCACGACCTTATAGAGGTCAAAGATGTTGGAGAACGGCGGGTTCGGGATGTAGGTGTAGGCCGTCTCGCCGCTGCTGTTCACGATGGCGATGTTGTTGCGGGCGTCGGCGCGGGTCTCGTTGTTCAGCGGGTCGTAAATGAAGTACTGCCGCGCGTCAAAGCCGCGGTAAGCATCCAGGCCGAGCGGGTCATCGCCGTCCAGCGTGGTGCCGTTGTCCAGCGTGTCGTTGAGGTACTTGGCATACTCCTCGTCAGTCTCATACCAGGCCTGGTCGCGCACCACCGCGATATCGGACGGCGCGTAGAACAGCAGGCCTTCCACGCTGCGGTCAAGGTTGTAGTAGCCACCGCGGAAGTTGTCCCACGTATTGCGCGTGCCAGTGTTCTGGGCGGGCCAGTCCGCGGCGCGGTCTCCCGGGTCGGGGTAATCGTCGTTGCGCGGATTCACCCCGTCCCACGGGCCGACCACCGGCAGGTGGTCAACTCGGATATCGCCGCTGGCGTACGGGTTGGCGTTGGCACCGTGGGTGTATTCGTATCCACCCACCGCTCCGGTGCCGCCGATAATGGGCTTGTATGCGTCAAAGTAGGCGGTGCGGTATTCCACCACCGCGCGGGCCAGCGCCCTCGCCTCGCTCTGGCTCAAATACACGTCGTTGGCGTAGTCGCGGTCACCGCGGCTGTAGTTCGGGCCGTCGTCAGCGAAGTAGAAACGCTGCTTGATGATGCGCGAGAACACCGCCGCCAGCACCGTCTCCGACGCGGTGTTGAGGTTCACGCGTCCCATGGTGAAGGTGTCGTAGAAGTCCACCGGCGTGTCGGTTTCGGTGTCGGTCAGGTAGTTCAGGCTGTACTGCCTGGCCTCCGCCGGGTCTTTCGCCGCGAGGAACACCGGCGAGATGAAGCTCGGGTCGGGATCAACCGTGAACAGGTCGCCGAACACCTGAAGGTCGGCTTCGCGCAGGCGG
>CAZKNJ010000008.1:13864-19766 GCA_964554185.1 uncultured Planctomycetales bacterium
CATACAGCGGGTCGGTCCACACGCGCACCGCGTGCAGCGGCCGGCCGTCGCGGTCGCGGCGCACCTTCGGCACCGTGCTGCCGTAGTTCTGCGGCGTCAGGTAGCCGGAGGCGTAAACCTGCTGCTGCGCCAGCGCGAACTCGCCCGCGCCGTCGGTGACATAGGTCACGACGAAGTAGTTGCCCGGGTACGGGACATAGAGGTAAACCGGGTCGTACAGCTCGCCCACATCGCCGTTCATGAACACGCCGTCGCTGCCGAAGGCGTCCACAATCGTGGAGCGCGAGTTGCGCATCTCCAGGTCAACCAGGTCGCCGTCGCTGGACACGAGGGAGACCACCACGAAGTAGTCGCCGCCCTGAACCAGGCCGCCCAGCCGGCTCGCCAGCGTCCCGAAGCTGCCGGAGTTGAACTTCCGGCCGCCGGACACCGCGTAGTTGACCTGAATGGTGAAGTTGCTGATGCCGCTGGAGGGCGACACCAGTTGCGTGATGTTCAGCGGAATGCGCTCGCCAACCAGCACTTTCTGCACCGCGTTCAGCGGAGAAGTTACCGGGTCGATGATATCACCGCGGTTATCGGTCACGGTGATCTCTACATTCACGCCGTCCTCGGGGTCGTCGTAGCGGCCGTTGGCGGGCGAGCTGTTGTCCATGTGCACGCTGGAGTAAGAGTGCTGGAACCATGCAAAGCGGCCGGATGTCGTCGCATTCCCTGCCGCGCCCGGATCGTCCGGGTCGTTGTAGTTGATGTTTATGTTATAGGGCGGCTCGCCGCCATCCACGTACACGATGAAGCGCACGCGCTCATCCACCGCGGCCGAAGGCGGAACCGCCATGACCTGTGCGCTCAGCGGCGCCATCTCCGCCTGGACATAGCGCAGCCGGCTGACTGCGACGTTGCCGTTGAAGTCGCCCACCACCAGCTGAATCTCGTAAGTGCCCTCCAGGGCCGCGCCGGTGCCCAACTCGTCCTCGCCGTCAACCGTCGGGACGAACAGCGGGCTCGGCACATTGTGCTGGCTCACATCCGCAAAGGTGATGCCGGTGCCGGAATCCACATGGCGGATGGTCCAGTTGTAGCTGTACGGCGCACCGCCGCCGGAGACGTAGGACTGGAAGCTGAAGCCCTGCGTCGTCACGCCGACCAGCGGGTCAATGAAGATATCCACTGCCAGCGGCAGCGTGGACCCGCCGCCTCCGCTGCGGTTGCCGCCCACGAATACCACCTGCGAGTCAAAGCCGTAACCCGGCGTCTCGCCGGGGCCGGGATTGTCGCTCACCATCGCGTAGGCGTCGTAAATGCCCTTGTCCGCTTCCACGTCAATGCCGATGTCAATGAACTGGAAGTACACTCCCGGCAGTATCGTCGGGAACGAGTTGATAGCGGCCGTGTTCAGCATGTTCAGGCCGTTGGAGGCGGTGACGCGGGTGCGCGCCTGCGGGTTGTAGAAGCCCAGGATGCCGATCTCAAAGCTGCTGTCGGCGTTCAGGTCCGCCCAGTAATCCATGTCGGAGCCCGTGCCGTAGATGCCCGTCAGCGTGAAGTCCACGCCGCCGGGAACATTGGTGATGCTGTAAGGCGGCTCCGCGGCCAGGAACGCGAAGGTGTCAATCTGCGGGTTCTGCGCGCTCGGAATGAGCACGGTGTCGCTCGCCTGTATCCTCCGCGTCAGGCCCGTGGCCATGTCAAACTGCTCGCTGTAGACCGTCAGCGCGATGAGGTGGTCAAGGTCGTTGTTCAGCGACGGCAGGCTCAGCGTTGACAGCACATTGCTTACATCAACCACCGGCAGCGGCGCGGGCTGCGGCAGCGTGAACGGCTGCGAGTAAGTCAGGCCGGCCGTGTCGGTGATGAGCAGCGACCCCGTGACCTGCACGCGGCCGATGCTGTAGTTGCCCACGCTGGTGAAGGTGAAGGACCCCACCGCCTGGATGAGCCCGGCGTAAAGTTGCGAAGACACGGAGCGCGCCGGCGCCAGGTAGTCCGACAGGCCGTCGCCGTCAATATCCCAGTCAAACATCACCGGCACCGTCGGGTCAAGCTCAATGTTGAACACCGACGGGTCAATGGTGGTGAAGTTCAGCGCCATATCCGCAAAGTAGTTCACCGGCACGCCGGGGTTGACATACCGGCCGTCGGCGCTGATAGAGGAACTCACATTGATGTTCACCGGGCCGCCCCCGCCCCAGGAGCCCTGCGCCACAAAGGACGGGTCAAGGTTATACCGCTGGTTGGCGGAGTTGGCCCACACCCGCAGGTAGTAGGTGCCCGCGGCGGAGTTGAGCGGCGTGCCCACCACCACGCAGCTATCGTCGGTGGCGATGGTGCCGCTGCCCAGCAACGCAAGTGTGTTGTCGTAGAGGTTAATGTAAATCTCGTCCGCTGGCCCCTGGTCAAAGGACTGCATCAGCACGTTCAGCGTGCCGATCTGCGTGGTGGTGATGCTGTACCAGTCCTCGTCGGTGGGGCCCGCCGGAGGTATCGTACCGGTAAACGGCGCGCCGTCCCGGTCGGGATCGTACACCAGCGGCATCACGTCCGCCTCGCCGCTGATGTCGTTGGGCTCGGTTTCCCAGAAAGTGTTGCCCGGGTTCGGCGTGAACACTGACTCGATTTCGTAAGTCTGCGGGCTGTCCGCGTTCACCGCAATGTAGTAGGTGTCCGTCGGTGAGTTGCGAGTAGTCGTGACCCACGCGAAACTGCCCGGCGCAGCGATGGTGGAGCTGTCAATCAACACCAGCGAGGAGTCGTACAGCGAAATATCCACATGCTGCGCGCCCACCAGCGAGAAGCACTCAACCATCACGCTGAGCGTGCCCGCTTGCGGGGTGTCCAGCGCAAACCAGTCGAAGTCCGCCGGGGTGGACACGCGGCCGGTCCACGAGCGGTTGTCGGTGTAGGGGTCGTAGTCAATCGGCATCGCGTTGGCCGAAGCGCTGTTGTCGTTGGGCTCAATCTCCCAGTAAGTCAGGTTCACCGGATCGTTCGTCAGCGTGGCGTAACGCGTGTTGTTGTCAATGTTCCACTTGTACTTCAGGCCGCTGAACGAGGAGATGCCGCCGGTGTAGGAGCGCACGTCAAAGCCCATGCCCGGCAGCGGGTAGCGGTCGGAGTACATCGGCGTGATGCTCGTCACCAGCCCGAAAGCCTCCGCGGTGTTGTTCGGCGAATCCGCCAGCGGCCGCAGGTTGCGCACCTGCACGAGCTGGTGGCTGACCGCCTTCTTGCGGCTAATCTGGTCGGTTACGATGAGGGTCGCGGTGTAGTTGCCGAAGCCCTCCTGGGCGTAGTCGTGCTGCAGGGACGCCACCATGTTGTGGCGCACCTGGCCGGGGCTGCCGCTCATCCGCGCAGTGTCCAGCCGCGAGTCGATGATGCCGTCGCCCTGGAAGTCTATCTCCATCGTGTAGGAGTGCGCGGTGCCGGGGTTGATGGAGGCGATGGCGTCAAAGTCCACGATGAAGCGCGTCTGGAAGAACGTGTGGTTGCTGGTGCCGCCGTTGCCGCTGCCGTCGTTCGTGGTGACGGTCAGCCAGCCGGAGTATGCGTTGTCCGGCACCACCACGCGCAGCACCTGCCTGAAGGGCGCGGGCCCGACATAGCTCGGGTCAAACTGCACGTCAAAGGCCTGCGCCGTGGCGTGGTTGCCGAAGGTGACGGTGTTGTTCTGCGGAATGGTGTTGAAGTTGTAGCCGTATATCTCAATAACCGAGCCGATTGCCGCCACTTCCGGATTGACCGGCGGGACGCCGGGGTCGGCGGTGGCAATCATCGGCGCGGGGCCGCCACCGGACATGATGGGCACCAGGTTGTTGTCGCCCAGCGCGCTGGCGCTGTTGCCCGGAGGCGTCGCCGCCAGCGTCGCCATCGGCTCGGACTCGAGGTTGCCGCCGGGGCTCGCCAGCACCACCATTTCGGTGTCGGTGGCGAGCACCGTGTTGCTCGCGTTATGCGGGTTGATGTTGGCCTGGTCAATGACCATAACCTTCACGAAGTACACGCCGTCCGACGGCGGGCCGACCGCAAACAGGAAGGTCGGGCTCTGTTCGTTGCTCTGTAGCTGCTGGCCCTGGTCGCCGGTGGCCACCTGGCCGAACTCGTCAAACACCTGCCAGAAGTACCCGTACTCGCCGCGGCCGCCGCTGACCGAGGCGCTGGCGCGGAAGCCCTTGCTGGGCTGCGCCTCCTCGTACAGGTTGATGGACACGGTCATGTTCGGCACGTTGGTGAACGGCGTGCCCGGCGAGCCGGTGGCGCCGACGATGAGCACCGTGGTGTCCATCGTGCTGGTGGGCACCGGCGTAGTGCTGTCGGTTACCGTCAGCACCACATTGTAGGTCCCCTGCACGTTGAATTGGTCGGTCTCCACCGTCAGCGTGTTGCTCTCGTAGTTGAAGTAGCTGTAGCTCTGCACCAGCCCGGCGCCGCTGTCAAACACCTGCACCGTGACATCGTAGGGGCTCACGCCGCCGTACATGCCGAGGTGCAGCAGGGCCGAGCCGCCTTCCTCGATCGCGGGCGGGTCCAGCGCCACTTCGGCTACCACATTGGGGCTGGTTCCCACCAGCTCCACCTGCACCGCGTCGGTGTCGATTCCAATCGGTGGGTACGGCGCAACCGGGAAGGTGGGCTGCACCTCATTACCCGCGATGATGCCGGGCGGCAGTGCCGTGGTGGAAGTGGCCACCGGCAGGCCCGGCCAGGTTCCGCCCGCGTTGGGGCTGTACAGGTCGTAAACCGTTAGCGAAATCGTATCCGTTTCCGGAGTTATGAAGATGATGCTCGGGTCGCGGCCGCCGGGCTGCGCGGGCATCGTCCCGTCAACCTCCTCAGGCGAGCCGTTGAACCGCCAGTCGTAGAGCCGGAAGCTGCGCGGGTCTTCCACGCCGCCACCGGCGCTGGAAAGCACCATGAACTGGTCGGCGCTGGTGCGCACCGCCAGGATGTTCACCTTCAGCGGCACGAAGGCGTTGCAGTTATTCTGCAGGTACACCTTCACCACCGCGTCCGCCAGCGTTTCCTCCGGCGTGCCGGCGGCCTTCACCGCCATTACCCTCGCGGTGATGAACGGGTTGCCGAAGGCGTCAAAGGCGAAGTCGCCGGAAGCGGTGCCGGCCAGCGTGTCGTCCGGCGCGGGCACCTCCGCCAGGTCAAACAGGTGCTCAAACACCATATACCGCTGGCCCGTGGGCTGGTCGAAAGTGGTGATAACGCCGGGGCGGTCTTCCGTCGGCGTGCTCGTCACCAGCCGCAGGTCGTCGCCAAACGTATGGTTGACGACGTTTTCCCACGTGCCGTCGTTGTTGTAATCAAAGTACAGGTCGTACGTGTTGGCAATGGCGTCGTCGGTCAGGTCGGTCGGCGTGCCGCTGTCGTCGTATTCGCCGTAGCCGATGATATCCGACATGGACACCATGTAGCGCACGTTCACTTCGTCCTTGCCGGTGGCGCCGCAGAGATAGTCCGACGGCGGGTCGGCCATGATGCCGACGCTGAACCGCGAGAACTTGTACAGCGGAACTTCCAGCAGGTCGGCCACCGAGTCAATCTGGTGCGGCCGGACAATCGCGTCCACATTCGTGCCCGCCGACGTGAGCGGCAAGTATGCCGGCTGGAACCAGAACTCAAACAGCCCCGGAATGAGGACGATGGGGTCCAGTATCGGGATGAACGAGCGCATCCCCGGAATGGGGATGCCCGGGTACGCCCGGCGCGGGTTGCCTGCGGTCTCCTCGTAGGAGAACGCATCCCCCTGCGTCAGCCCGTGGCGGTACAGCAGGATGGACAGCGCGGAATCGCGGCTGAACGGCGGATCCAGCGCCGGATACCCAGCTCCCGGCTCGTTGAAGCCCCCGCCCAGGTTGACGAGAAACTCGTGGCCCGCTTCGCCGACATTGTA
>CAZKNJ010000008.1:19866-43225 GCA_964554185.1 uncultured Planctomycetales bacterium
TGAAGCCCCCGCCCAGGTTGACGAGAAACTCGTGGCCCGCTTCGCCGACATTGTAGGGGTGTGAAACGGTGTCGCGGATAAGAGGGTCGTCTGTGCTCGTCAGCAGATGGTCGCTAGGACCGCGGCCGGCCCGGTCGATCACCGGTAGCGTAAACTTCTTGTAGGTGCCCTCCGGCAGGTGGTTGCGCAGGTGGGCCATCATAATGTCGGCCTCGCGCTCCAGCGAGCTCATGGAGGTGTCGTCCAGGTATTTGGTGAGGTCGTAGCGCAGGTCGGGCACGCTGTCTTGGTCAATCATCTCGCCGGGGATGGGCCGCGCCACGGAGCCGGGCGACCGCGTCGGCGGATTGACCGGGTCAACCAGCGAACTCACGTCCGAGATGTAGTTCTGGATGACGTTGGTGTCGTAGGAGTAGACCGTGACGTACTTCTTCAACATCTCGTACTTCGCCGGCGTCATGCCCTCAACGTTCAGCAGTTCCTTGACGTCGCTGAACGGCTTCGGCTGAGGCAGCGGCAGGTCGTCGTCGTTGTACCAGTCGTAGCGCCACTCAAAGCCGGTAATCTGGCCGCCGCCGCCGCCGGTGGTGACGTTCAGGGCAACGAGTGCGGGGGTCAGGTTCGGCGCGTCCAGCCGGTGGTTGTCGGCGCTGGGGACGCTTCCGTCCTCGGAGGGCGGGTCGGGTATGGTGCTGAGGTCCGGGTTGAGCGCCCGCAGGATGTTCTCCGCCAGCGCATCGTTCATGCCCGGCAGCATCATCAGCATGGCCTTGCTCTTGACCGCCGACTGCACCCAGTCGGAAGCGTAATAGTGCTGTAGCGTCTCGCCCAGTTGCGGCCAGGCCTGGCCGTCCGGCGTGTTCGTCGGCCAGCCGGTCGTAGTGTCAATGCCGCCGAAGTCAATCAGCGTGCCGTCAATCAGAGTGGTTGTATCGCGGTCGGGGAATAGCGGGTTGTCAATCCAGTGCCAGCCCAGCTCCCCGGGCATGTTGTTATTGTTGAAGTCGTCGGTTACCTGGTTGTCCCAGTAACCGGTGTCGTAGGCGGAGGACTCGCGGGTCCACACCCGCAGCTTCTTGCAGAATATGTTCAGGTTGAGCCGGCCGGCCTCGTCGGTGATGGTGCCGTAGGAATGGGTCTGGGTGCTGGGCACCGGGCCCTGCTCCAGGTTCTCATACAGGCCTTCGTAGGTGCGTACACGGTAGGCCAGCATGTCGTCGGCCAGCGCGGCGCCGGCCGTGAGGTCGGTGTTGTAGGGGCCGACGGGTGGAAGCCCCGACGGGTAGTAGCCCGGAAGCAGCAGCAAATCCAGCGAGTTCGGCACAAAGCCCTCGTTGACCCCGTCGCCGTCATCGTCGCTCTGCACCGCGGCGAACTGGTTGTACAGCTCCACCGGAATCCCCCCCGGGTTCACCCGGTCGTAGAAGAAGGGGTTGCGGAAGGAGCTGAACGCCCACCGCTGCGCGAGGTAAACCGGCCCGTCCGTGCTCATGTACCTGAAATCGTAGTCGTAGTTCCTCGGGTCGGTCGCGTCGTCGCCGTCAATGTACGAACGGTCTTTGCGCGGGCCGATCCACCAGTCGTCGTCCGTGCCGTAGATACCGTCCTCCCCCGCGCCGTTGTTCGCCAGACCATCCCGGCGAACCCCGGCCACGGCGTCATCGACGATGATTGCGTTGTTCTCCTGGGTCTTGGACACCCAGTAGTTGGGCGCCTGCTTTTCCTGCAGCAGAACCGAGACCGCGCTCTCCACCGCCTGTTCGGCGGCGCGCTCGGCCTTGGCTCCCTTGATGGCCTCGCCCACGGACATAGTCTCGGTGGACACCGTGGACAGCACCAGCAAGATCACCGGGAGAATAAACGCAATGAACACCAGTACCGCGAGAAGCACGAAGCCTCGCTCCTTCCCGCGCAACATCACGTTGTTACATTCGCCACGCATATAGTACGCACCTTGCGGCCGTAATCGGCCAACCTATTTTACCCAGTTAGCCGAAAAACTAAGGCGTATAAAGGAGTGGAGTCCGGCCTAGCGGTTCTCTTTCTCGAAGTACTTGCCCCAGGGAGTAAATGGCTTTATCCGGTCGTCCGGGCTGAGCGGATCAAAGATGGAGTAGTCCATCCCGCGGAAGAAGTTCCAGTCCGCCCGGCGCATGCCCCGCAAGCGCGAGTCGTGCGCGTCCGCAATGAGTTCCAGCTGGTACATCTTGCCCGGGTACACCATGCGCGACATTACGATGTCCTTACCGTCGCCCACGTACAGATCGCGCGCCGACACCATCGGCTGGGTGCGCAGATCATCGCGGTAGGGTACCGGGCTGTCCAGGTTGTAGTACACCATCGTGCCGTTGCGGGTGGTGCCGGAGCGGTTCTGCCGCTCCTCAATGATCTTGGTGGGCGTGGCCACCGCCGTCACGCGGATAGCCCGCAGGAACGGCAGCCAGTAGGTCGCCACCGGGTCGTCCGGCAAGCCGTCGCCGTCGGGGATGCCGTCGGCGTTGCCCGCATCCCAGCCCGTCGGCGAGGAGTTGTCCGCGCCCCAGTGCATAGCGGTGTCCCACCGGACCGCGCGGAACTCGCCGTCGGTGGTGAAGGCGTAATCGTCGCGCGGCGGGTTGTCCGGGTCGCGCGCCGGCTCGTTCCAGAAGAAATCAATGTTCCAGTTCCCATAGGCGGCGGCGTCGCCGATGCCGCCGTTCAGGTACTGATCCTGCATCGTGTAGACCGTCTTCGAGTTGTCGCACACATCAATGTGCCGCAACTCGTAGTGGTCAACTATCGGCACACAGTCATCAACCACATCCGCCGTGCCGCCGCTCGTTTGGGTGGGCGCATCCTCGTAGGTTATCGCTCTGGTCACCAGGTTGCGGTAGGCCGCGTCGCCGGTGCCGTCCACCTTGTAAACCGGCACTTCCATGAAGTACTCAAAGCGGATGCGCGTGATATTGGTGCCGATGGGCTTGTTGAGGTAGCGGTGGATGTAGTAGTCCCCCGGCGGCGGCTGCACGCCCGGGTTGAAGTTGCCCTGGTTCTCAAAGGCGCGGTAATAAAGCGTCACATCCTGCGTGGCGACCGCCGTCTCGTCGCGGTAGCCCATCGCCACCGACTGCGGGTAGTTGTTCAGCGGCGTGCGGTTCCACGGCAGGATGGTTGAGAGGTAATACGGCGCGTCCACCGTGGGGATGGCCAGCCGGTAGTACGAAGTCCAGTTGGCCACGCGCATTCCCTGGATGAGCATGCTCTTGGGGGGCGATAGCGTCTGGCTGATGATATCGTCGTAGGCCCCGACACGGTACTCGGAGCTGTGCATCAGCTCCAGGTGGTCGGAGAACGCCTCGGACATCGCGTAGTTGGTGGGAATGATGAAGCTGGTTCCCACTTCATAGCCCAGAATCCACCGGGCCGCCTGGTCGTGCTCATCCACATCGTCATCGGGCACACCGGTCAGGTTGCGGTCGTACATTGCCGGGATGGAGGTCGCCGACTCGACGTCCCGCGCAATGTAGTCAAGCGTGAGTTGCGCGCTGCCGTTCAGCTGCGATCTGCTCTCGCCGACCCGCAGCACATCAAAGGTGGCCTTGGCTATCACGCCGAGAATGAGCAGCACAATCGACGAGATGAGCAGCACCATGAGCATTTCCACCAGCGTGAAGCCGGCTGCGCCTCGTAGCTTTTCCCTTGCCATCGTCATATCACCGGATTACGGTATGCGCGAGAAATACACCGCCGAGTCAAACAAAGCCAGGGCGGCCTGCTCGTATGGCGTGTCGCACCCCGCCCCGCCAAAACCGTCCAGGCCGGTGGCGCGGAAAGCGTCCTTCTCCTCCTGGTACAGGTTGGTCTTGGTCGTTGGATGGCTGAAGCCGAAGAGCAGGTACCCGGTTACATTCGTGCCCCAGCGGAAGCGGTCATCCTCCGGCGTCATCGGGTTGTCCACAAACGGGTTGGAGGACATGCTGAGAATGGGGACATACGCGAAGTCGCCCGCCGCGTTGTGCACATCGCCGGTGTTGTTCAGGTCGTTACCGAAGCGGTCGTCCCAGTTGGCGGTAATGCGCACGCGGTTTGTGTACAGCATGTCGGGCACCGTGCCCGTGTTGTCCTCGGCGGGGTTGGCGAGGATATAGGCGCGGAAGCCGCTCATATCGTTGGGGCCTGCGGGCATAGCCGCCTCAAAGCAGAACACGTTCATCATCCGGTTGTCGCCGGCGAGGCCGGACTTGCGGAAAGGATTCTGCGGGTACTCGCTGAGCGCGTCGGAGATGATCAGCGCGTCAAACCAGCGCTCGGTGCTCATCGTGCCGGAGTCCAGCACCGTGTCCCGTACTTGCTTGAGCAGTTGAAGCGCCGGCGCGGTGGACGGTATGTTGGCTCCCTTTCCGCCGATCACTGCGTGGGCGAAACCGCCCACCAGCGGGTACTGGCCCGCATACAGCATCGGGTCACCCAGCGCATGGTCCGGGTACGGCGCCATGACGTCAATGGCTACGCCCGGGAAGTTGCCGTCATGGCTGGCGGCGTAGCTGGAGAGCGCCTGCTCAATGGCGCCGCAGTAGGTCTTCACCGCGCCCTCTTTCGCCTTCTCGCGGACATTGCCGATGATGGGCACCATGATGGTCACCAGGATCCCGATGATGCCGATGACCACCAGCATTTCCACCAGTGTGAAACCCGTTCTGGTTCCTTTTCCCATACTCACAACCTCGCCCTCTTTAGGGCCGCTTAGAATTCAATCTTCTCGCCGGTGGAGGTCTCCTTCTGGAAGAACCTCTCGCCACCGGAGAAGTACACGATTATTCCGGTTTCAAACATATCCCCGATGCCGTTGCCGTTCCAGTCTTTCTTGGCCTTCAGCGGCCGCTTCGGCGTGGCGTTGTCGTTGTTGGCATACACTGCATAAAGCACGCCGTTAAGCTGCAGCGAGCCGTAGGCCCAGAGCTGGTAGCTATCCACGAGATCCACCTTAAAGCGCAGATCTGGCACCGCACTAATCCCGCTAACCTCATAGCTCATAGCCTCCGGCACCACGCCCGGAGGGGCTTCACGGTTAGAGTACTCATCGGACGGGTCGAGTGCATCGCCCATGTTGAAGGTGTATACGAAATCGCCCGGGCTCACGATAACCTGCGGGTGCGGGATAGTAACGTCCTGGCCGGAGAACGCCCACAGGATACCGCCCATCGGCCGTTTCAGGAAAGGATTCTCCGGGTAACTTGCCAGATAGCCGATTCCTACCAGCGGATCTGTCAGCTGGTTGAAGAACCTGAACTCGTTGACGGTCCATTGGGGCTGGACAAACGTCTGCTCGATGTAGTCCACCCGCAATGAACCATCGGAGTTTACCGTCTGTACTCCACCCCACAGGCCCATAGGGTAGAACGTGGTGGAATCAGTGTTCGCTATAAAATTGTTGCCGAGCGCATCGTAAACAGTCACCCGGTAAGGGTACTTGCCGTTGTTGTCCGTCGCGAACTGCTGCAGCGCCAGGTTGATGGTGCTGAGGTTCTTGGCGATCTCGGCTTCGCGGGCCTTGCGCCGGACATTGTGGTAGCTGGGCACAGCGATCGATGCCAGCATTGCAATGATGCCGATGACCACCATCAACTCCACCAGGGTAAAGCCGCGCCGGTTTTCTCTTGCTTTCAGCATAATACGCACCGCTCTAATTGCCTGACGACAGGATTACCGTCGCACCGTAGAAGCCGGAATCAATGTTGGCGTGGCCGGTGATGTCCACATCGCCGAACCCGCCGTAGCTGCCGCCGCTGTCAAGCATATGCGGCCGGATGAGGCTGATTATCCGGCTTTCTATCGGGTCAATCGTCATTGACTGGTCAAGGTCAAACCCGCCCTCGGCCGCGTCCCACCATTTGACACTCAGGCCCTTCGCCTGAGTGTCGTCCATTCTGTTTGAGCCCCAGCCGATAAGCAGGAAGCTGCGGACGTGCTTGTAGTACTGGGCGCGCTGGTCCAGGTTCAGGTTCGCCCACATGTTGTCGAAATCGTAGCCCTGCGTGTTTACCGGGTTCAGCGGGATATAAGTGAAATGCCCTCGGGCGTCCTTCACATAAGCCTGCCGCATGGGAACGCTCTCGTTATACGCCAGATACGACCACTGCAGATAATCCGAGTCCGACAGGTCGGGGCCGTTTTGCTCGTCCACGCCGAAGTAGAACAGGTTCGTCACCTGCCGCTGAGCGCTGCCGCCGGTGCGCAAGAACGGGTTGGCCGGGTACTCCGGCATGTAACCATCGCGCACCAACGGGTCCACCTTCTCCGGGTCGGGCGTGATGCCGTCGGCGAGGTAACGGTCGGGGGAGCCGGCCGGCGGCACATAGAACTTCTGCTCGTCCTGGGTTGCGCCCATCGGTATGCCGCCGCGCACCCCGGGGCCGTTCCACAGAACGCCGTTCTCGTCAAATATCCAATTCATCCCGGGGAAGAAACCGTTATGGTCCACCCCATACTGCGATAGCGCCGTGTGAATTGCGTGCACCGCAGACTTCACCTCGGCGTTCCGCGCCCTTTCCCTCACGCCGTTCAGCGTCGGAATAGCAATTCCGACGAGAATCATGATGATGCTCATCACCACCAGCAGCTCCACCAGCGTGAAGCCCCGGTTCCATGTTTCCTTCCGAGTTTCCATTGGCTTCATTTCCATAACACTCCAGCGGTTGCTACGGCGTCGAGATGAAAAGCTGGTTGTTGGAGGTCAGAACGTCGCTTTCCACATCGATGTCGCTCATCGCGTTGCTCGCCGGGATGAAAGCCTTCAGTTCAACCACATTAAGTTCGCCCGGGCGCAGATAGCGCGGCGGCGCCTTGTCGGGCAGCCAGAAAACCTGCACCGTCACCAGTTTCCCCTTCATCCCGTACTTGCTGCGCACCTGGTATTTGTCCAGGGGCCCCTTGAGCGGCGGGTACGGCGTCATCGCGTTGGCGCCGCCGTCCAGCGGGCTGTCCACCGGGTAGATGTCGGTATCGTCATCCGCCGGCTCGGGGACAACATCAAGGATTACGGTGCGCCTGCCATAGATATCGTACAGCTCCCGGCGGTACTCCGTGCCCTTGCGCCACTCATCGCCGGTGGTGGGCACTTCCGCCAGCGGGATGGTGCGCGGATCAGTCGTGTAGAAGTTCTGGCCGCGGCGCAGGTTAGCGTAGAATCCAATGGACTCGTACTCGTAGAGCGGGCTGCCGCCCTCCCCCTGGATATTCACCAGCGGAGCGGAGGGATAGCTGCCCGTGGGATCAAAGGCGTTGCCGTTCTGCCGGTTTACGCTCGGGGAGTTATCCCAGCCCTGGGTGCCGGGATCGTACGGGTTGTATCCCAGGGGCAGCGGGTAGTTCCACATAAACACGTTATGGTCGTACACATTCACCGCCGTCTGGTCGATTCCGTGGACTTCCAGGTCGGCGGGGCCGGGCCAGTTGTTGGCGCGAATCATCTCGTAGGGCATCGCCTTGATCTCGTTGATGCGCTCCTGCGCCAGCTCCAGCGCGCGGTTGCGGATGCTCGCGGCTTCAATGGACTGCAGCGCCTTGGAATAGAAAAAGGCGATGGGGACCATCACGATGGCCAGAATGGCCACCGCCACAAGCAGCTCGAGGAGCGAGAAACCCTCAGAGCCTCGGTAGTTGATCCGCTTGAGTAAAGCCATAATTATCCACTCGCTACGGCGCCGGCACCAGGAAGTTCCGGCGGTAAGCCGTCACTGGAGTATACCTTCCAAAACCGGATGCTGCATCATCAACGTCCAATTTGGGGCTGTCATCCTCAATATAGCGGCTGACGTCGTTCGGGGTGTAATCGATGGTGAAGTAGCGCCCGTTCAGCGGCCAAATCGTGAGCAGGCGCGCTGAACTGGAGGCCTGGGCGCGCCGGTTGGACTGGATGCGCCAGCCGTTCTCCGGGTCCACCACTTCTTCCGTGGCAAAGAAGAAGTAATACACCAGCGGCGCGGAAGGCCGCCGCTCAACGTGGCCGTGCACCAGCGTGGCTGCAGTCCCGTCGGGGAACGGCTCGGGACCGTACGCCCACTGGCTGACTTCCACCGTTCCGTCCGGGTTGATAGCGTACAAGTACTGCAGCGACTGGAAGTCCCCGTAGACTTCGCTGCCGGGCCCCTGCACGCTGGAATAGGACACGACGAACTTGTCCTGGTAGGGGTTGTAGACGTACACGCTTTCGGGGAAATCCACTTCCCGCAGCAGTATGTAGTCCACCATCTGCTCAATCAGCATCGGGTGGTCCAGCCCAGGATCGTACTTTCCGTTGCCGTTCCAGTCGTAGGATTGAATCTCCGCCAGGTTGGCCGTACAGAACAGCTTGTTGTCCTGTAACGTCGCATCCGTCGGGAAGTTCAATGCACCAGTCTGGTACGCATAGCCCAGGAAGTTGCTGGCGTAAGTGTTGGACGAGTTCAGGTCCATTGGGTAGAAAAACTCTGGCGTGGAAGTCGCGTTGACCATGCTGCCCTGTGTAGGCATCAAGCTTTCGTTGGTGGCAGCGACATCAATCGGGTACAAGGGCTCCCGCGGCGCATTGCCGGCGTTGAACTCGTTGAGAAAGTCCAGATAGGTGTAGGGTGCTCCGCCGCCCGGCTGGCCCGCCGGCACCGGCAGAGTGGGATCCGGATGAGACCAGGTGCGTGGCTGTTCCTTGACGAAGTAGTAGCCGGTGGCCACCCGCGCCACTCCGGGGTTGTCCGGCGGCCCCCCGTCCAGCGGGCTGTCGCTGTTCACGTTGTAGTTCAGCGGCGCCTCAATCTGGTTGCGGTCGTAACGCCACTTGAAGCCCATGTAGACGGTCTGGCCGGACTTGCGGGCTTCGGACATCGCCCACTGGAAGTTAGTGGACATATACGCCACCGAGTTGGCCAGCTCCCGCTGCGACTGCCCGTTCTTGATGACAGGCACGGTAATCGCCAGCAGAATGGCAATGATGACCAGTACGACCATCAACTCGGCGAGCGAGAAGCCGTTGCGTGCGCCCGTTAAATGCACGAGCGGCTTCCTTCCCGGCGGTAATTCCCTCGTTTTCATGCTCACTTGTATTCTACCCTCTAACCGCACCACTGTAAACCAGACTTCAGGATAAGCGCAGGCGGGTAAATTGACAGCGCCGCCCGCATAACCTAGACTCTAGGTTTGGAGGGGCCGGTGGCAACAGCGCTCTACCCGGGGACTTTCGACCCGGTTACAAATGGTCATCTGGACATTTTGCAGCGCGCGTCGCGCGTATTTGAGCGCGTCGTGGTCTCCGCCTCCGAGGCAAGCCACAAGACCTGCGCGTTTTCGCTGGAAGAGCGGCTGAGCCTGCTGCGCACCGTCGCCGGTCAGCTTCCCAATGTGGAAGTAATGCCCTTCAAGGGCCTGGTCGTGGAATGCGCCCGCCAAGTCGGGGCCGGCATCATTGTGCGCGGCCTGCGCCAGACCACGGACTTTGATTACGAGTTTGCGATGGCCACGATGAACACCCGGCTGGCGCCGGACATTGAAACCCTATTCCTGGTGGCCAGCAGCCAGTACCACTTTCTCAGCTCGTCTCTCGTGCGCGAAATCGCGGCTCTCGGCGGAGATATCTCGCAATTCGTTCCGCCGGAAGTCGAAGATGCTATAATCAGTAAATTGAAATAGTGCCGGAGACTGCGGACAATGGTTGACGAAAAGGACCGGCTGAATGCCGTTGAGCGGCTGCTGGACGAGCTTGAGGGCTACGCCCAAAAAAGCACGTTTTTCCTGCCGCACAAAATCCTGATCCCCGATCAGGAGTTCTTCCGCATATGCATGGAGCTGCGGGAGGCCATCCCCACGGTGTTGAAGGAAGCGCAGGAGATCGTCCGCCAGCGGGACACCTACCTGGACAACGCCAAGCGCGAGCACCGCCGCATCCTGGAAACCGCTGAGACCCGGGTGAGGGATATCGTCAGCGAGGAGGCGATTGTGCGGGAGGCCCAGTTTGAAGCCGACCGCCTGCTCGATGCCGCGCGTGAAGATGCGGCCGATCTCAAGCGTGAAGCGCTGATGTATACCGATGACCTGCTGCAGAAGCTCCACGAGAACTTCAACGGCACGCTGGAGACTATCGGAAACGGACGCAAGCTGATACGGCACTTTCTTGAAAGCGGATCGGGCGAAGCCGCCGAAGAGGGCGAGCCCGGTTAATCAATGCGCGCCTATGGGTATAATAGGCCGAGGCGCTTTTGCGCGACAAGGAGCGTACTATGAGAACCATCTCGTCTATGCTGCTATTGATGGTCATTCTGACCGCCTTCACGTTGGCCGGCTGCGGCGGCGGGGGCACAAGCACCCCCACTACGCCCACTACGCCCACACAGACTGATACCGAAGGCGGCAACACATACATCCCCAGTAACGACGTGCCCCCGCTAAACCCGACCGATTCAGTGCCGGGTTACGGCGGCTATGTCCCTCCGGGCCTGCCCACCGGCGATTACGTGTTTCCCGCCCCGCAGGAAAGCTGGATTCCCAGCTACCCGATCTTCCCGCTGCCGGTTGACAGCGGCGGCAACGGCTTCCTGACGGTCAGCAGCTTCCAGCCTGGCCAGCAGCTCGCACTGGTTACCACTGACATGAACCGCGCTTACCGCGATTGGCACCCCACGGCGAGCCAGATTCAGTCCTTCCCGCCCTTCTCCTTCTCGCTGGTGTTTAGCCTGGTGCAGCGCCGTTCGGCGTCCGCGCTGCTGCCGCCCGAACCCGTAGAGAGTCCTCAGGCGGATGAGCTGAATCTCAGCCTGGACAACTACGAAGGGCTACCGTACACCGAGGAGCGCCTGCCGCTGAATACGCTGTTTGAACGCGAGTACCAGTACCAGAAGGACGTCACCGGCTACGATGTGATGGCGCCGCTCAAGACCGTCTCCATCCTGAGCAAGGGTGAGGTCCGCACCTTTACCGAGATTCCGCGCACCATCCCCTTGCCTCCCATTCAGCCCGGAGGCGACGACCAGCAGGACCTGGAAGACCTTGCCTGGCCCGACAACTACTTCGGGCAGAGCGCCCGCTTGGTTGCCATCGGAGCGCACTGCTATATCTTCCTGACCACTGAAGAAAACGAGGGCTTCCCGGACGGCGTCCGCTTTACCGAGCGCCGCCTCGCGGCTTTTGCCCAGGAGTTTGACACTAACATATTCCCCAAGGTTCAGTCCGCCTTCGGCAGCATTCTGGGCTACCACAACGAGGGCCCCGGCACCAACGACGGGCCGATCTGGAAGGACATTGACCGCGACTACGTGCTGACGGGCGACAGCTTTGACCGCGACGGCAACCTCCTCATCCCGTTGCCGGGCGAGCCCGATTTCGCCATTGGCCGCGACAACCGTGTGGTGGTGGCGATGATGAACCTTCCTGCTGGCGCGGCTGGCCTCTACGCCAACTGGCAGCGCGGCATCAACCGCCCCTCAGTCACTGCCGAGGGCGAAGCTATCGAGGAGTCCTACTCCTGGTCAACCTGTTACCTTGACCTGAACATCTTCCCGGCCAACTCCGACGACTGGAGCCAGCCCTATGCGGTGCTGTCGCACGAGTTCCAGCACAAGCTATACGCCGACCACGGCTTGCCGCCGGATTCGATCTGGCTGAATGAAGGCCTTGCCCAGCTTTCCGTGTATGAGGCAGGCTATACGCTCCAGAGCGGGCGCACCGCGCAGATCCTCGTTGACCAGATCCGCGCGTTCCTCAACAACTCCGCCGAGATACCGGTATGCCTGGATGCCGAGCGCGTTCAAGGCGTTGACGTGTTTGGTTCCTACGGCGCGCGCTTCCTCTTTTTCCTCTACCTCGCCGAACACTACGGACCGGGCACCATCCACAAGATCTACACTCTCGGCGACAGCGACCCGGTCGAGCTGATTGAGCATGCCACCGGCGAGAAGTTTGAGAGCATTTACACCAAGTGGATGTTTGCCAACTTCATTGACGGCATCTTCGTTGACCCGACGACTAACGCGGGCTCGGCTATCACCGAAACCAACAACCCATGGCTGCACTACCTGACCTTTGACATCCGCAGCACGGTCGGCATGGAAGAAGCCAACCGCCTGCCGGGAATGCCGGTGCTGCGCCTGCCGGGCGAAACCGACACCTATCCGGTCACCCGCTCGCTCATCCCGCTCAATCCATACTGCGCGCAATACACCATCATTGAGAACGGCGACGGCCGCGACCTTGACCTTACGCTCTACGCTGACCCGAACTTCCGCTTCTACTTGCTGCCGGTGTCGTTCAACACCACCACCAACAAGGCGGAGGTCGTCCCCGGACTAAGCATGCCCAACGACTAAGCTTGCTTTCAACCGAATACAGAGAAGCGGGGCTCCTCGGAGCCCCGCTTTTGTTTAACGAGTGATGACAGCGAACCGGCGCTACAGCTTGCTTGAGCGCGTGAGGAACTTGCGCAGGCCGTAGCCGACCATCTGCCGCCCCACCCCGGAGATGCCTTCCGTCAGCGGTATTTCCTTCGGGCAGGCACGCACGCAGTTCTGCGCGTTGCCGCAGTCGGTGATGCCACCGGGCTGCGACATAACCTCCAGCCGTTCGTCCGCCGTCATCCGGCCGGTCGGATGCAAGTTGAACAGGTTCACCTGCCCGATGATGGCCGCGCCCACGAAGGCGCGCTCTTGGCCGTACTGCGGGCAGACTTCCAGGCAGCAGCCGCAGGACATGCAACGCGCAAACTGGTAGCGCAACTGCTGCACTTCCTGCGAGTACTTGGGGCCGGTTCCCAGGTTGTGGGTGCCGTCCAGACTGATCCACGCCTTGGCCTTCACCAGATCCTCAAACAGGCGGCTGCGGTCCACGACCAGGTCCTTCACCACCGGGAACTTGGACATCGGCTCCAGCACGATGGGTTGCGTCAGCTCATCCACCAGCGCCGAGCAGGCCTGGCGCACCACGCCGTTGATGATCATCGTGCAGGCGCCGCACACCTCTTCCAGGCAGCACTGATCCCACACCGGTGCCGACGTGCGCTGCCCCATCCGGTTGACCGGGTTGCGCTGCACCGCCTGCAAGCAGGCGATGACGTTCAGGCGCTCGCTGTACGGGACCTCAAAGTCCTCCCAGTGGGGCTGCTCGTGCGGCCCCGCCTGTCGTTTGACGCGAAGTATCACTTTGTCCGGCATCATGTAACCCCTAGTGTTTTACGTCGTAACGCCGCTCGCGCAGCGGCAGCAAAGAGATATCCACCGGCTCGTAGGAAACGCTGAGCTTGCCGTCGTCATAGTCCACCAGCGTCGTCTTGAGCCACTCATCATCGTTGCGCTTGGGCAGCGCGGGCTTGTAGTGGGCGCCGCGGCTTTCCTCCCGCAGCGTGGCCGCCTTCACAATCATCCGCGAGTACAGCAAGCGGTCCTCCAGCTCGCGGATGAAGATGGCCTCGGCATTCATCCGCCGCCCCTGGTCGCGCAGGCCGGCGCGCGTAAGCCGTTGCTGCAAGTCGCGCAGCGTCCCGTCCACCGCCATCAGCGTCTGGTTGTCGCGGACGATGGTCACTTTGTCGTCCATCATCCAGCCCATTTCGTCCTGTATCTCATAGGCGTTCTCATCGCCGTCCAGCGCGAACACGCGCGCAAACTCCCGCTCCTCGGACGCTACGGCTTCGCGCAAAGCTTCTTCCGGGAGCGGTTCAAAGGCCTGGCTGGCGTACGCTGCCGCGGTATTGCCCGCGACCTTGCCGCCGAAGATGCACGACAGCAGCGAATTCGCCCCGAGCCGGTTCGCCCCGTGGTACTGGTAGTCGCATTCGCCCACCGCCAGCAGGCCCGGGATGTTGGTCATGTGCTGGTAGTCAATCCACAGCCCGCCCATGGAGTAGTGCACCGCGGGGTAGACCTTCATCGGGTGATGGTACGGGTCTTCGCCCATAAACTTCTCGTATATCTCCAGCACTCCGCCGAGCTTGCGCCGCAGCACCTCGTCGTCAAGGTGCGAGACATCCAGGTAGACGTACCGCTGGCCGTCAATTCCCAGCCCCTGGTTCACCACCACATCGTAGATGACACGCGAAGCGATGTCGCGCGGCACGAGGTTGCCGTAGGCAGGATACATTTCCTCAAAGAAGTACCACTTCTTGCCGTCCTTGTAGGTCCAGACGCGGCCGCCATCGCCGCGCACACTCTCGGAAATCAGCCGCCGCTTGTCAGTGCCGGCAATGGCGGTGGGATGCACCTGGATGAACTCCGGATTGGCGAACTTCACGCCCTGTTTGAACGCGCGGATAATCGCCGAGCCGGTGTTAATCATGGAGTTGGTGCTCTTGCCGAAAACCAGCCCGGCGCCGCCGGCCGCCAGCACCACCGCCGGCGCGCCGAATGCGCTGAGTTCCATCGTCGGCATATTCAGTGCCACGATGCCGCGGCAGCGCCCCTGCGCGTCCAGCAGCAGCCGCTGGAAGCTGTAGTACTCAAACTTCTCCACCAGCCCTTCGGCCTCGTAGCGGCGCACCTGCTCGTCCAGCGCGTACAGCAGCTGCTGGCCGGAGGTGGCGCCGGCGAAAGCGGTGCGGTGGTACAACGTGCCGCCGAACCCGCGGAAGTCCAGGTTGCCCTCCGGCGTGCGGTTGAACGGCACGCCCATGCGGTCAAGCATGTACACGATGTTCGGGGCGTCAAAGCACATGTCTTTGACCGGCGGCTGGTTGCCGAGGAAGTCCCCGCCCACCACGCTCTCTTCAAAGTGGATTTGCGGGCTGTCGCCTTCGCCCTTGATGTTGATGGACGCGTTGATGCCGCCCTGCGCGGTGACGCTATGGCTGCGCTTCACCGGGACGTAGGAGAAGAGCTTCACCCTCTGCCCCTTTTCGCAGATTCGTATGGTGGTCATCAGGCCGGCCAGTCCGCCGCCGACTACGATTATCGCCCTGTCTTCCATTGGTTGCACTCCGGATTAGATGATGAAGCCGAGCAGCGCTCTCAGCCCGATTACAAAGAACAGCAGGCCCACGAGCAGCCCGATGGCCATGCCCCAGGTCTGCGACTTCTCGTTGACGGTGACACCCCACTTGTAGGCGAAGTTGAACAGGCCGTTGCCCAGGTGGAACGAGACGCTGGCCACGCCGATGATGTAAAACGCCAGCACGATGGGGTTGCTCAAGTACTGGTTCATCATCACAAAGAGGTCTTCCTGGTGGTTCACGTCGGACATGATGCGTGCGGCGTAAATGTGGTACGTTACAAACACCAGCACGATCAGCCCGGTGGCCCGCTGCAACAAGTACAGCCAATTGCGCATGTACGGCACCCGGGTCTCCACCGAGCCCTGCGTCACAATCCATAAGCCAAGAACTCCGTGTAAGTAAAGCGGGATGATGATCACACCCAGTTCAATGAACATCAGATAGGGCATGTTGTCGAGCACTTTCACAAACGCATTGAACGGCCCCGATCCCACGGTGGACAGCGAGTTCACGATGAAGTGCTCAAACATAAAGAGCGACAGCGGGATGATGCCCAGCAGGCTGTGCAGCCGCTTCACGAAATAGTAGTTTTTGGCCACGAGATTAACGCTCATATTGGTCCCCAGTCCAGCCTGGTATTAGGCTGTGTTTCAGAGCTTGCGGTACTTGCTCATTCCCTCTTGGAAAAGGTCCCCTCCAGCAGTGTCGTTCACCACCACGACGGGAAACTCCTCCACGGTGAGGCGGCGCACCGCCTCCGGCCCCAGCTCCGGGAAGGCCACCACCTCCGCCGCGGTGATGCGCTGGGAGATGAGGGCGGCGGCTCCGCCGATGGCGGCGCAGTACACGCCCTTATGCTTCACCAGCGCCTCGCGCACCTCTTTGGCGCGCGCGCCCTTGCCGATGAACATCTTGGCGCCGAACTCCAGCATCTGCTCGGTGTACGGGTCCATCCGGTAGGAAGTCGTCGGGCCGGCCGAGCCGATGGGGCGTCCCGGCGGTGCCGGCGTCGGTCCCACATAGTAAATGACCGCGCCCGTGAAGTCCACCGGTGGATTCTCCCCGTTGGCAACCATCTGCACGATGCGCTTGTGCGCGGCGTCACGGGCGGTGAATATCTCGCCGGTGATGATGATGATGTCACCGGCGCAGTAGCGGCTGACTTCGTCAGCCGAGAGCGGGGGACTTACCTTATAGGTGTCAGGCATGTGCGCGGATTATAGCAGACAAACGCCCCGCTGCAACCTGCCGGGCGCGCTGTGATAGAATCAGCATACGATGGCTATCGGGCGGACAACTGGATGGTCGCTAAGGCTAATCAAATCCGTGGTGGCGCTGGCCGCGCTGGTGATAGCGCTTTCGTCCTGCGGCGGCGGCGGCGAACTGCTGCTCGGCTACTACCTGTACAAGAACGTGATTGATAAGGGCGGCAACTCGCGCATCTGGCACGGCGTGGTGACCAACACCAACAGCGTGCCGGTGGAGGGCTACCTGGTGGAGATTACCGCCAACCGCCCCGACCCGGCGGCGGACGAGCGGCGCACCGACACAACGGACACCGCGGGCGAGTACCGCATAATCATGCCCTACTACGAGATCGCCACCTACGAGATCAGCGTGAAGCACGACGGCGTCCTAGTGTTTAGCGATGAAGTCGGACCCGTCTTTGATGTTGACCAGCACCGGGACATCCAGGTCGCACCCATCGCCACGGTGACCCTCTCGGGCACCGCTACCGACACGGCGTCTGACCCGCTGGCGCAGGTATTCGTCACCGTGGCCAAGCCCCAGGCGGCGGGCACCACTCCCGACACGCTGCTGACCGATGGCGAAGGCAAGCTCAAATATCTGATGACCAACACCACCGGCGTGTACATGTTTGAAAACGTGTTCGGCGCGCCGCTGCTGGTGGCGGCGTTCCACCCCGATCTGGGCTTCGGCTATTACTTCATTGAGGAGCCGTCGTCCATGAACTCCGGCGGAACGGTGGTTATGCCGGGCACCGGCAGCGTGAAAGTGAGCGTGCGCGTCCTGGACGGTGCGGGGAATCCGGTGGCCAGTGACATCCTGCCGGTGGACAGCCGCTTTGCGATGACACTCACGCCCGCCTACAACCTCGCGAGCCAGCTCGGCACGGCGATTGCCGCCGAAGGGCTTTTCGGCAACATCACCGCGGAGGAAGTTATCGCATTGCACCCGACCGCGGCGGAACTCACCGTGTCCAGCACCGGGCCGGACGGCCAGGGCGACAACACCGCGACGCTCGCCCCCGGCCTCTACGCCATCACGATTGAAACCGCCACCGGCGGGGCCTTCCTGGGCGTCCTGGTGGGCGGCGAGAGCCGGCTGCTTACCGACACGGAAAACGGTGAAGTGATTGAGGTCAAGATTCCGCTTGACTAACTCGCGGGCTTCGCGATCCACCGCACACCGGTCGCCGTGAGGATGAGCCTCCTCCCGTTCACCTCCACCGGCTGCAGCCACGCGGCGCCTTCACCCGCGGGATTGGTGAAGTCCCGTCCGGTCTCCACTTCCAGCAGATGCGGAATGCCCTGGGCGGCAATGCTGATTCCCACGCGCGGCGACTCAACCAGCAGCATGAGTTTCTTCCCCGCGGCCGCGAGTTCCAGCCCTTCGCCGAACGCCGGTATCCGCTCCCGTTCCCACACGTCTTGGCCGCCGCGCTCCAGTACCAGCCGGTCGCGCCCGATGCGCAGTACCGCCCCGTCCGGCAGCGTCTCTTCGCGGTAGCCCTCTGCCTGCGCAGCTTCCGCGCTTGCTTCCCACCGGTCGCGGACAGTCTCCACCCACGGGCTGCTTTCCTCGAAGGATATGTCCCCGGTGCTCAACTCAACCGTCAGCTTACCCACTTCCGATTGCGAAGGGCGCTGCGCGGGAAAGCCCGCTGCCGTCCCGTTCATTTCCACCGGCAGCACTTCGCCGAAGTTAAGGTAGGGGTACACGGTCAGCGTCCACGGGATGATGTCCAGCGTACGCTGCCAGAGCACGCTGCCGTCCGCGCGGTTGATTGCGTAGTACTCCCCCGCAAACTGGTTATACAGCCCGAAGAGCAAGTACAGGTCAGGTGTGGCGGCGAGGAGGTTCAGGTCGGCCAGGTACTCCTCGGTGGTGACTTCCATCTCCCATCGCGTAGCGCCCTGCTGGTCAATCGCCGTGAGCAGCAGCTTCTTGTCCCAGGGATAGAGCAGATCCAGCCCGAACCTCTTCGGCCGGTAGGTCAGGATGAGCGGCGGCTCCACTGGCTGCGCCGGCGGCGCATAGAGCGTGTCCGCCGGAATCGCCAGCGGCGTAAGTGGCAGGCTGCGCTGCATGGTACGCGGCCTCCCCCCGTTCAGCGGCACCACTTCCACCGCCGAGCTGTACGCCTCCCCTTCCAATACCTCCGACAGCTTCACTCCCAGCACCAGCCCGTCCGTCACCGGATAGGGCGCAAAGCCGAAGCTGCGGTGGAGCAGCCGCCCGGTGGACGATACCAGCGCATATCCCGGTTTGAGGTCTTTGTCCACATACGCCAGTAGCGAGATCGTTCCTCCCGCCAGCAAGGTCGCGCGGTAGGCCAGCGGCTCGCCCCGGACCTCCACCTGCCGGTACTCCGCCGTGTCCAGGTCAAGGGTGAAAAGCCCGTCTGTTCCGGTGAAGAGCGCCTCGTCGGCGGCGACTTTCGGCTGGCAGGCCAGCGTGAGCAGCGATATGCAGGCCGCCACGGCGATGGGAGTGAGTGCGGGCACCGGCGTATTCTACCCTACTGGCGGACAGCCTGTAGCGATTCCTGCAAGGCGAGCGCTATGCGTCCGTAGTCCTCTATCTCGGGGCTGGCGACACTCAGCTCCAGCAAGTAGTCAAAGCATCCGTTCTGCCACAAGAGCACCAGTTCCAGCGACTGCAACGACACTTCGTCGCCATCGCCAAACCGGAGCAGGCTCACTTGTTCCGCGCCTTTCGCGGGCAGCTCGTTTACGAAGTCGGTTGACACTTTGCAGTATCCTGGCCCGGCGAAGGGCGGCGACAGCTTGGCCAGCCGCTGGAACTCCGCCAACTTCCGTTCGTATCGTCCGCTCAAAGAAAACGTGCGGTCCTTGCGCCGCTCAAACCCCAGTGTCAGCTCATAGCTCAGCTCGGGGTTCCCGTTCCACTCCGGCGCGTAGCCGGACACCCGCGCCCAGCCTTCGTGCACCGTTACCCACCGCCAGGAGTTGTGGCGGCTGCCGAAGACGCTCACACGCGGGCCGGAGGCGCGCACCGCAGGCAGCCCCTGCGCTTTCCAGCAGTCGGGGAAAGCGCTCACGATGCCGGTCATGGGCGGGGCGGCGTCCGGGCTCAGCTCTTCCAGCGCCACCGGCTTGGCCGCAGCGGTCTGCGCGGCCAGCAGCGCCACTAGCGTGATGAGGACGATATGCGTGCAAACCCGCATTCCGATTCTATTATCGGACGCAATGGCGCAGGCTGCACTGCCGCCGGATGAAGCGGTTCCGCGGCTTACGCGCCGAAATCTACTTTCGGGGCTTCGCGCGCCGCTTCCTCGATCTCGAAGTACTCGGCCGCCGTAAGTCCCATCACGCCCGCGACGATGTTGTCGGGGAAGCGCTGCCGCTGCGTGTTGAACGCCAGTACGACATCGTTGTAGTGCTGACGGGCATAGGCGATCTTGCTTTCCAGCGAGGCCAGTTCTTCCTGCAGCTTGAGGAAGTTCTCGTTGGCCTTCAGCTCGGGATAGGCCTCTGCCACGGCGAACAGGCTCTTCAACGCGCCGCTCAGCATGTTCTCCGCTTGGCCCTGGTCGCCCACCGATTGGGCGCCAATGGCGTTGGCACGCGCTTTGGTGACGTTCTCAAAGACCTCGCGTTCGTGCTTGGCGTAGCCCTTGACGGTCTCCACCAAGTTGGGAACCAGGTCGTATCTCTTCTTCAGCTGGACATCCACCTGCGCCCAGCTTCCCTGAATGCGGTTGCGCAACACTACGAAGCGGTTGTATGCGGCGATGAACCAGAGGATGATGACGACGAGGACAATCGGGATAATCCAGAACAGCATAGATGCACCCATTAAGCCACCCCCATAGAGGGTCTCCCGCTTGCGCGGGGATAATCAGATGGCCGATTATACCATTCACCGTGAGGTGTAGACCTGAACCGGTGGCGCGGGCGTCCACGCAGACCCGGAGTGGCGAACTCCAGTTCGCCACACCTTCAGAGTTCTCGCGACAGGCAGCCACCCTACAGAGAGGAGTCGCGACTTTCCAGTCGCAATTCTCTTGGCGGTGCGCCCAATCGCGGTTAGAAAACCGCGACTCCTGCGTTTGGGGCGTCCACCAGCGCAACTCTACTCCTGGCAAACGCACTGAACAGCCTTTTTTTCGGAATTTCGGGATTTTCTTCCACAGGGGCTTGACAAGCCCCGTGTGTGTGGTAAAATTGTAGTGTTGTCCTAATCTATTAGCACAATAAACAACTATGAAGTTGGAAAACCTAAACCTGAGGCTTGAACCGAAAGGCGAAATACCGATATACGTCCAGCTCAAAAACCAACTGCGCTACAAGATACACCACGGTGAGCTGGCGCCGGGGGAGCAGCTTCCCACTCTGCGGGAACTGGCATCCCACTTGAGCATTGACGGCAACACCGTTTCGCGGGTGTACCGGGAGCTGGAAGACGAAGGGCTGATTGAACGCCAGCAGGGGCGTGGCACCTTCGTCAGCCACAAGGAGCGCCCGGCGCCCGACGAGGCGCGGCGTAAGGACGCCGAAGCCGCGGTGGACGGCGTGGTCAGGCTGCTGCTGGGGATGAACCTCACACCAGCCGAAGTTGCGGGCATTCTCCGCGATTTCGCGGAGCGGCTACATAAGGAGTAAGGTAATGGGGCATGGTACGAAAAACATCTTTCTGATTGAGCGCCGCAGCGACCGGGCGGACGGCGGTGGCCCGGCGGTCACCGAGTACGTGGACGAAAGCGGCGGGAAGGTGCGCATTTTCCGGGTGGTGGACGAGATTGAAGACGCCGGAAGCGCGCTACCCGAACCCGCCGATGCAGTCGTGGCGGCGCTGATTGACCGCCTGATGGGAATGACCTTTACGCCGGCGGAGGTTGCACGCATCCTCCGCTCGCATGCAGATAGATTACAAAAGGAGTAATCGCAACGTGAGTTACTACCAAAACAAAAGCATTCAGCTTGAGATTTCCAGCGCGGCCAGCTCGTCGCGGGTGCACCCCTGGCCCGTGTTGCTCTTCCTGTTGACGCTGGCAATCACCATCGCAGTCGGCTTCTACCTGCTGGTGAAAGAGAACTTCGTCTGGGCGGGGGTTATCGCCGTGGCGGGCTTCATCCTGGCCTTCATCTTCATGATCTGCCTGAAGGTGGTGGACCAGTGGGATCGTGTGGTGGTTCTGCGCTTCGGCAAGTTCATCGGCGTCCGCACGCCGGGCGTGTTTTTCCTCATACCGTTCGTGGACACCGTCGGCGCCTGGATCGACACCCGTGTGCATGCCACTGACCTGGTGGCGGAGGAAGCGCTCACCCGCGACACCGTGCCGGTGGACGTGGACGCGGTGATGTTCTGGTTCGTGTTCGATTCCAAGATGGCGGCGCTGGAGGTGGAGGATTACGCCGAGGCCGTTTCCTGGGCGGCGCAGACGGCGCTGCGCGACCTCATCGGCAAGACCGAACTCGCCGACCTGCTCACCGGCCGCGAGACCATTGACAGCGCCCTGCAGGAGCTCATCGACTCCCGCACCACGCCCTGGGGCATCACCGTCAACTCGGTGGAGATTCGCGACATCAAGATCCCGCAGGGGCTGCAGGATGCGATGAGCCGCCAGGCGCAGGCCGAGCGCGAGCGCCAGGCGCGCATCATCCTGGGCGACTCCGAGCTGCAAATCGCCGACAAGTTCGCCAAGGCCTCCGAGTCCTACGCGAAGAACCCGACGGCCATGCACCTGCGCGCGATGAACATGCTCTTTGAGGGCTTGAAGGAGCGCGGCGCGCTGATGGTCGTGCCTTCCAGCGCGCTGGACACGATGAACCTCGGCGGCTTGATGGGCATGGCGTCCATGGGCGGAATGTCAGTCAAGCCGGGCGAGGAGGCAGGCCAGCCCCACAATCTCCCGCCGGGCAACCAATAGCCACCAATCGCTGCACTCGGGCGGCTCCCCTTGTGGGGGCCGCCCGGGTCTGCTATAATCCCCGTCCCACCCATTCCAAAGGGATGAACCGAGATGAAGAAGGGCATCCACCCTGAAACGAAACTGGTTACCGTGACTTGCGCCTGCGGGGAGACCTTCCAGGCGCTTTCCGTGCGCGAACAGATAAAGGTCGAAATCTGCAGTAAGTGCCACCCGTTCTACACCGGCCAGCGCAAGATTGTTGACACCGCCGGCCGCGTGGAGAAGTTCATGCGCCGCGCCGCCAAGGCGCTGACCGACGACGAGCTGCGCAAGCAACAGAAGAAAAAGAAGAAGTAGCTGCGCTCCATAATGCCGCCACCTGCGCCAGCCGCCGATACCGCCAGCGCGACCACGCGCGCCAACGCCCGGTCAAAGCCAAATCCTTACGGCGGGCAGGCGGTCATTGAGGGCGTGATGATTAAGGGCCGCACCCACGCCGCCGTCGCCGTCCGCCGCAAGGACGGCAGCATTGACGTGACTCTGCGGGGGCTCACCAGCCGCTTTCCCCATTGGTTGACGCAGGCCTATTTCCTGCGCGGATTCTTCTTGCTGTGGGACATGCTCGGCCTGGGCTTCTGGGCGCTGAACTTATCGCAGGACAAATACCTGGAGGACCTTGGCGAAAAGCCTGCCGAAGGCAAGGGCTCGCAGTTCCAGTTCATCGCCATCGCCGTGGGCGCTATCGTGCTGGCGCTCGCCATTTTCAAGCTGCTGCCCACCTACGCAGCCGACCTGGTGAACACCTACATCTACCCCGTGGGCAGCGTCGGCTGGAACAATGTTATAGAGGGCGGGTTCAAGTTCTCCATCTTCATCGGCTACGTTTCGCTCATCGGCTTGATGCCGGACGTGCGCCGCGTGTTCATGTACCACGGCGCCGAGCACGCTTCCGTCAGCGCCTACGAAGACAATCCCGCGCGCGGGAATGACGCTAGCTTTGCCGAGCTGCACTCGCGGCTGCACCCACGCTGCGGCACCAGCTTCATCGCGATCCTCATCGTAGCCAGCATTGCCCTTTATTATTTGCTGGACGGCTGGCTGCTGGCGCTGGGAGCGCCCGCGGTGGGCGGCTGGCCCATATGGTACATGCGGTGGCCGCTGCGGATACTCGCCATCCCGCTCTTGGCGGGCATTTCTTACGAAATACTCAAGGGCGCTTACGCGCTGCGGCGGTTCATCCTGCTGCGCCCGCTCATCTACTTCGGCATGCTCTTCCAGGTGCTCACCACCCGCGTTCCCACCCGCGACCAGATAGAGGT
>CAZKNJ010000008.1:43325-58912 GCA_964554185.1 uncultured Planctomycetales bacterium
GCATGCTCTTCCAGGTGCTCACCACCCGCGTTCCCACCCGCGACCAGATAGAGGTCGCGCTGGCGGCGCTGAACGAAGTGCGCCGGGCAGAAGAGACCGCCGCCCCCCAGGGCTAGCCACGCCGCGCCTACGCGGCTATATTTGATACCGCAATGGACGCAATCCGGGAAAAACTCGCGCAGGCGGAGCAGCGGCTCACCGAGCTGCAGCAGGAGCTCGCGCAGCCGGACCTGGTCAACGACCGCAAGGCCTTCGCCGACAAGAGCCGCGAGCTTTCGGAGATGCAGGAGCTCAACGACTTCTACCAGCGGCTCACGGCGATGGACCGCGACCTGGAGAAGCTGGAGGAAGACCGCCGCAGCCTGGACGACGAGGAGCTGCTGGCCTTCGTCAAGGAGGAGATGGAGCGCGTCAGTGCCGCCCGCGGCGAGCTGATGGGCAAGATCCGCTCGCGGCTGCTGCCCCGCGACCCGCTGGACGACAAGGACATCATCCTGGAAATCCGTGCCGGCGCCGGCGGCGACGAGGCCGCGCTGTTCGGCGGCGACCTGATGCGCATGTACCTGCGCTACGCCGAGATGATGCGCTGGAAGGCCGAAGTGCTGTCACTCCACGAGCAGGGATTGGGCGGCGTGAAAGAAGCCGTCATCGGCATCCGCGGCCGCAACGTCTACTCCATGCTCAAGTACGAAAGCGGCGTGCACCGCGTCCAGCGCGTGCCCGTCACCGAAAGCGGCGGCCGCATCCACACCAGCACCGTCACCGTCGCCGTGCTGCCGGAGGCGGAGGAAGTTGACGTGCACATTGACGAGGGCGACTTGCGCATAGACACCTTCCGTGCCAGCGGCGCCGGCGGCCAGCACGTCAACAAGACCTCCAGCGCCATCCGCATCACCCACATTCCCACCGGTATCGTGACGAGCTGCCAGGACGAGCGCAGCCAGCTCCAGAACAAGGAAAAAGCCATGCGCATACTACGGGCGCACCTGCTGCAGGCGGAGCGCGAGAAGGCGTTCCAGCAGATTGACGACCAGCGGCGGCTGCAGGTCGGCACCGGCGACCGCAGCGAAAAAATACGCACCTACAACTTCCCGCAAAACCGCATCACCGACCACCGCATCAAGGAAAGCGTGCACAACATCCCCGAGTTCCTGAACGGCGGCATCGGCGGGCTTATTGAACTGCTGCGGGCGGCCGAAGCCGCGTCGTACTTTGAGAAGTGAACGATTCCCGTGGCGGACTTCCCACACACTCTCGGAGCAGCGCACGCTGAGCTGCTGCGCGTTCTGCGCGGCCTTCCCCACATCGCCTGCCCCGAAGAGGCCGCCGGCATTGTGCTGGAAATCGTGGCGGGCGCCAAGCGCCAGGACGCCGTGATTAACCCGCTGCGGCTGCTCACCGAACCCCAGCGCGAGCGTATGGAAGCGGTGCTGCGCGAATCCACGCAGGGAATGCCGCTGGCGTACGCGCTGGGTGAGTGTTTCTTCGCCGGACGCCGCTTCTTCGTCACACGCGACGTGCTCATTCCGCGTCCGGACACCGAGGCCCTGCTGGAAACCGCGCGCTTGTGGTGTGCCGCGCAACAGCGCCCGCTGCGCATTGCCGAGATCGGCGTGGGCAGCGGCGCAGTGATTGTCTCGCTGGCAGCAAGCCTCCCCGGCGCAGGCTGCTGCTTCTTCGGCACCGACACTTCCGCCGCAGCGCTGGAAGCTACTCGGCGCAACGAGCAACGTCATCGCGTGGATATTGACCTGCGGCGAGGCTCGCTGCTGGAGCCGCTGCCAGCGGACATGCCCTTTGATCTTGTCCTCAGCAACCCGCCCTACATCGCCGAAGGCGACGAAGTGGACGAAGCGGTGCTGCGCTGGGAGCCGGGCGAGGCGCTGATGGTTCCGCCGGGCGAGCCGGGTACTTACTACCACCGGCTGATTGCGCAGCAGGCCGTACCGCGCTTGAGCTCCGGCGGGATGCTCGCCCTGGAGGTGGGAATGGGAAAGGCAGCCGATGTGGCGGCATTGCTCACAGAGGCCGGATACGGTAAGGTTGAAACCGTGCGCGACTTCGGTGGTATCGAACGGGTGGTGACAGGCGAATGGCGCGGATAAGGCGGCTTTCCGGAGCCACGCCGCTCACGCCAAACGACCGTGCAATTGCGGCGGAAGCTGCTGACCGTTTGCTTGCAGGCGAGCTCATCATCCTCCCCACTGACACCGTTTACGGCCTCTTTCTGCATTCCACTGCGCCCGAGGCCATCGCCCGGTTGGAGCGCCTCAAGCACCGTCCGCAGCCCAAGCCGCTGGCGGTACTGCTGCGCGAAGACGAGAGGCTGGTGGCGTTCATGCGCGGAACGGTAGAGCCTCTTGCGGGCGGCGCTGCCGAGAAGCTCATCCCCGGCGCGCTCACGCTCATTGCGCCCTTCGCCGAATGGCGCGGGCTGCTTCCGCCCGAACTGGCGGCGCTTCCCTACCCCGCTATCGGCGTGCGCATTCCGGCGCATCCATTCCTGCAGGAAGTGCTGGCGGGCTGCGGCTGCTGGGCGCTGGCCACCAGCGCGAATGTAGCGGACGAGCCGACACCGGCGGCGCTGGACGAGGTGCTGAAGACGCTTAGCGTGGATGCAGTCTCTTTCGCCGTGGACGGCGGTGAATGCCCACAGCCGCCTTCGGCGGTAGTGGAGTTGAGCCAAGGCAAGCTGCGTGTCCTGCGCAGCCACCCGCTGCTCACCAGCGGGAGCGGCGCCATATGGGTAGGCCGGGCTGACTAGCCCGGCCGGGTTTTCATCGCATCATCAGGAGCGGGGCTGGTCAGCCCCGCCTACCCGGGAACGGATAGCTAATTAAACCGAGAGGCCCCCTTTCGGGGGCCCCTCTTAGCGTCAGTGTAAGTGCAGTGTGCTTGGACTACGGGACTACCCACAGGTGATCGGTGTAGCTGGCAGAGCCGGCGCCCGGGGTGGTCAGGGTTAGTAGGTCGTACTCCCCGAGGTCGATATCGCGCACGATGTTCTGCCACCAATCAGGATTGGTGACGTCGATCATCATGTAAACCAGGCCATCAGGGTCGGGGCCAACAATGGGAGTGAGGAGCAACTGCTCGGGAAGTACCCCACTTCCCATTAGCTGCATCTCCAGGTGAGTGCTCCGCCAGAGCTGCTGCATGGTCGCACCGTCGTCGTGGCGCAGCCAGACGTTCTTGGCGGTGAAGACGATAGCGTCAAAGTTGCTCTTGTCCGCGTTCTTGACCGACCAGTCCTCCGCGCCCAAACCGGCGCCCCACGGGCGCACGCCGAAGTTGCATTCGCCGTCGATAATCGGGGCGCTGCGCGGCTGCGGCATCGTGGTCGCATAGTGCTTCACAAAGCCGAGAAGGGTGCCGGACTTGTCAAACAGCGAGAACGCGATGTCGCCCTCCTCGGTCAGCGTGCCGAACACAATCGCGGCGATCATATGGGGCTGCAGGTAGGGAACCGGCAGCGAGCCGTCGGCCTCGCCGATGGTCATCGCCGGCGGGTCGCCCGGATCTGCCAGATAGAGGTAGTAAACCATCGGGCTGTCAGGCTCCGGCGGGTCAGCTTCCTTGCTGCCGTAAACAATCAGGAACTCCTGGCCAGTAGTGTCGTCGCCCTTGATGAAGTCCGCATACGCTACCGGGTCTTTTGGTTCAAACTCGGGCGGATCAGCCGGCGGAGGCGTCGGACCGCCTACCGGGTTGCGGCGGACCTTCGGATCCTCCGGGAAGAAGTACATGTAGGTCTGCGCGCCCGAAGTGCACGAGAACGTGCCGTCTTCGCCGCCCTGCGGCCAGGTGTACATGTCAAAGTACTCAGGCCCGATGACGGTGTAGAGGTCACCCGGCTTCTTCAGCGAGCTGCGGCGCTCAAAGGTGCCGTCCATCTCCGCTACGCGCCAGATGTAGTCGCCCTGCGTAATACCGGCCGGAACCAGCACCTGGATGACGGTCGTGAAGTTCACGCCGGGGAAACGGTCCAGCGTGTACTCGCCCGGCTCGGTCGGCGGCGCGGGTGTTTCCACCACAGTTGCCGGATCGAAGGTCATCTTCAGCGCCATCGTGGTGGCGTCATAGAGGGCGACACCATTGACCGAGTTATCAGGGTCTCCGGGAACAGCCGGCAGCTCGTCGCCCACTTCGTCCGCGCCCCACTCCACGCGGATGGAAACGAGCCGGTTCTTGTTCTGGGGCTGGTCGGGTGGCTGGAATTCATAGATCTCCGGTGCGTTGACGTCATCGGTGAGGTCCAGCACGACGTTAACCGTGATCGTGGTGGCGCCCGGAGTGTAGTCGTTGTCGTTCATCGTCGCGGTGACGCGCAGCCCATCGGCGTTCGCAACAGATGGGTCGTCGTTCGGGCCGGCATAGCCCTCAAGACCCAAGAGAGGCTGCGGGTCAGTCTCGGTCCACGCCTCCGCGTCAACCGGAACTTCGTCGCTCACGACCGTGTAGGTCATCGAGCCGTACAGCGCATCCCAGATGTCTGTCCACTCCTCGGTGGTAATCTCCACCGGAGGAGCGTCACCAAAGGCATAGGACGTGCCTTCGTAGGTGTAGGCGATGTCGGAGAGCACAACTGTGAGCATCGTGTTCGCCGGGGTCTCGCCGGTGACATCAGTAACACTGTCGGGAGCATCGAAATGCTCGGTGCCGTCGTAAGCGTCGCCCTCAGTGTTGACCGCGCCGGTGATGTCCACCAGGATGTCGGTGACGGTGATCGGTGGCGGCGGAGTGATGCCCCCGAGATCAAACTCAAGTGTCCCGGAGGTGGTGCCCGGGTTATCAAGGGCGTCATACGGAGTGACTCGGAGTAAGGCCGTCTCCGCGCCCAGCAACTCGAGCGCATCAAGGACTATGGTGTTCAGCGGGAAAACGAATACAGGCAACCCGTACTCGTTAAGTTCGGCCTCATGCGCGTCCCACATCAGAGGATCGTCCATTACGCTCCACACGTCCGGTTCCAGGTCTGCGGACCACTCAACGACGAAGTAGGAGACGTCCCGCATGAAGTTCCTTGCCACGGGTGTAATGTCCGCAATGGCAACATCACCACTTACATCGTAGTCCGCGCTCCTGGATAGAAGCTCGTAGTATTCGCCGGCGTCATCCGTCCACTGCCGACCAAAGTACAAAGCAATAGGGGTGATGTCGTCAATCTTCACAATCCCGTCACCATTGCCATCGCCGGGGAAAAAGCCCCCGGTCCAGGTGATGACGGGGTTATCGGGATCCGGCTGGGGATCGGGCGCCGCCAGGTCATCCACCGCCTCCGGTGGCGGGGTGCTCGTGATCTTCCCACCCCTCGATTCGAGCGCCTTACGGAATGCATCCTTAAGCTGCTCGAAGAGAGACGGATCCACCCCCTCGGGAGGCGTCAGCGCCTCAAGTTCCGCCAGCGCCTCATCAATGCTGCCATAGGTACTGCCATTTAGGTTGGACGCGGTGGGCGACTTGCCTCCTCCGCATCCGAGGAGAGTTACAGCCAACAGCAGCACTGCGAGAGCCAGCGAAAAGAATAATACTTTTCTCATAATGACACTCTCCTTAAATTGGCGTAGTCACAGTGCCAGCAAACAAGGAGAACTACCCCCCTGTCAGCTTTGTCCGGGGTCCCGCCCCAGCCCCGCCGGAGCGGGACCCCGATAATGTTCAGCGCTTCGTGCTAGTTGATGGTAACAGTCGCGTCTACGTAAGCACCGAAGAAGATCTTCGTCGTCGTGCCTTCAGGCCCATAGTAGAAGGTGTTGTCTTGCACAAACGTAAACGTCCCTTCTCCGGCCGCAGCCGCGGTCAACTGGGCATTGAACAGCGCGCCGCTGGAGCCGGGGTCGGTGCCGACCTTCGTGTAGTCCGGCGCGTCACCAAGCTCGTTAGCGCCCACAGTCAGGTGTGGAGGAGCAAAGAACAGGGCTTCGCCAGCCCCCAAGATCGGCGTTGGCAGAGCGTTCCAGAAACCGTCCTTGTCCCAGGCTAAACCGCCCGGTGCGCCGAGGTTCCAGGAGCCAGCAACCGGCGTCAGGTTGTCGCTGAATATGATATCGCACGAACTCAGGTAGGACAGCCGGTTGGGCAGAGCGCCTACGTACACCACGATAGTGACCGTGTCGCCCACGTTCACCGTATCCGCGGACGGAACGATGTAAATGGTGTCGGCGTCAAGCACCACACCCGCAACGGTGCCGGTAACGGTGTCTACGACATCGTCGTGGTGACCGTCGTTCAGCGCGATGTCAATGGTGACGTCCTGGTCCTCAACACCGGCGTTGGACACCGAGATGTCGAACGGGCCGTAGTTCGCCGAAGTCGCAGCAATCGTCAGCGGCGACACGGTGACGTCCCCGCTCACGAGCGTCAGCGCAATCGTAACATCATCACCATCAGCGTCGTTAATGCTGAACGTGAAGTTGCCGGTGATGCTCGCGGGAAGGCCCACAAACACCGGCGCCTGGTTCAGCGTCTCGCCGACCGTAAAGGTGAAGTTGTACGTGTAGCTGCGCCCATCCGCGTCAGCCACCGTGACCGAGGCGTTGTAGTCCGCGCTATCAGTGGTTGACGGGTTGACCAGCACGACGGTCGGAGACATCGCGGTGGACGTGTTCGGCGTGGCGCCGCCGTCAAAGTTCCAGCTCCAGGTAATAATCGGAGAGCCGGACACTGTGGCGACGAACGTGAACGAGTCGCCCGCATTCAGCCCCGACGGGGTAGTTACACTCGCAACCCTTGGGCCGAGGATGATGGTCCGCGGTCCAGGAAGCCGGCTACCGCACGAGACCAGCAAGCCCAGCACAAGTATTACGGCGATTAAACCATACAGTCTTCTCACTAGCTTCCTCCTTCAACTTATGGATTTGGAAGAATACGATGGTTGGTTCAGGCATTATAGTCCATGAATGCATATTTAGCAAGATTGGGGGGCGTTTCCCCCACAAGAAACGCGTTGTGTTGGCGATCAGGGCATCCCCTCCTTCCTGGATAGTTGATGTTGTTGCATACATTATAGCATCCCGCAACCAGGGTTTCAATCCACCCAGCCCAGACCCTCCCGGCCGGCCGCAACCCGCAGCAAATACAGGTTTTCGCGCAGGTGCCACGGGTACAGCCGCGCACGGTACTGGTCAACGCTGCGCGACGGATCCAAGAACGACGCCGCGTAGCCACCCATCGTGCGGTACTCATAAATATAGTCCGGCGTTACCCCAGCGCGCAAGCGCGATGCGCGGTGCGACGGGTAGCCCGGAACCGGCAGGCTGAAACGAACCCCCGCTTCATTACCGGTGTAATCGGTGTTGTAGTAAAAGAAGCTGATTTCGTGCCCGCCGAAGTAGCGCCCGGCGCTCAGCAAGTATCCTTCGTCCCCGGTGATGAACTTGCCGGTGTAGCCGGTAAGCGACATATCGTAGCGCGGCAGCCGGGCGGAAGCCGAGAACAGCAGCTCGTCCTGCCAGTCGTCCAGCGCGAGGTTCTTCACATACCCGCCGGACACGCCCAGGTCAAACCGGCTTTCGTCAAAGTACTTGCGCACCTCTGCGCGGCCGCCCCAGCGGTGGCCGCCGAAGTACCCGCCGCTTGCAAAGCCGTACAGGCCGCCCTCCCGCGCGGAGTAGTAGTTGAGGGTCTCCCGGACGGCAAAGGGGCTATCGCGGTTGTCCAGGTTGTTGCTGATAGGTATCTCTTCGTAGCCGGTAAAGGTGAAGTGGTCCGCCAGCACCGTCTCGTGCTTGACCCCAAGCCCGGTGCGCTGTTTCACCGGCGTGTTGGGCTGGCCCAGGTCAACCGTATTGGCAATGGTGAAGTAAAGGTCGGTGCCGCCTGCGGCGGGGCGGAATAAGCCACTCGTCGTATCAAACTCATAGCCGGGCCCGCGGTAGTCCCTGATCACCGCCTTTGCCGCCAGCTCGGCGGCGGTGCATTCCCCGTTCACATAGTCCAGCAGGTCGTCCCTGCTGTATTCGGTGGTGATGGTGTAATATCCTTCACGGCGGCTGACAATGCGCAGTTTCTCCACCGTCTCCGGCGCGTACGCCGCCGCCCACAAGCATACGAACGCCCAAGCGTCTTCGTCGTGCCGGAAGCGGCGGTTCTCGTATTTCACTGCGAGCTCGTCGCCGACGGCCTTCAGCATTACATTATCCAGGCCAGTGGCTGCGAGCTTCCCCGCCAACTGGTCAAGCTCTTCGGCTGAGGTCCCCGCGGCCAGCGGCATCCGTTCTACCGGCTGGACGGGAACCTCTTCCTTCGGATTGCGGTTGCCGGTGAGGGTCTTGGTGTAGCTTACGCCGAAGTTGAACCCGTTGCTGACCGACGCCAGCGTCAGGTGCCAGTCGGGATGGGGATTCACCCGCACGCCGAAGTTGTGGCTGTGCGAGTCGTACTCATAGAGAAGGTCAAGCTCGTCCGCCGCGGCGACTTCCACGCCGCCGAAGAAACCGTCAAACCGGTCGTTGCCGTATCCCGCGGTCAGCTTGGCTGCGCCCACCGTCTTGCTCACGGCGGCGTACTTGCCGCGCTCAATGGCGGCTCCCCCGCCGACGTCATATACCCCGATTGCAAACGAAGCCGGGAAACTGCGCTCATCCAGCAACTGGAACTTCACGTTGACCGAGCGGTCCTTGCGCGTACCGAAGCCGGGAACCGAGGGGTCCTGAATCTCCGGGAAGTCGATGTAGCGCGCGCTGATTTCCAGGCCGGGCAGGAAGCCGACCCCGAGGAAGTAGTTGCGCTGGGTGCGGCCGGGGAAGCGCAGGTTGTTCTCGTTGCGGCCGAAGCCGGCGAATACCTCGCCGTCCTTCGCGGCCTCCGCGCTGGGGACATTAAGGATACCCGTCACGCCTTCAAGGCCGGGCTCTGCGTGCGCAGCCATTGGCTGTACGCCTGCAATCAGAATGAGCGCGCCAACAATGGCAAACGCGTATAACCCAGGGGACCCCGCCCCTCCCGGCCTGAACCACATGTGCGAAATATTAGGTGAAAAAGCCGCTGAGTGCAAGTCCCGCCCGCCGCAACGCCCCAATAGCCATTTGGAACTGCTTTGCGCCGGTGTTAGAATGCTATCCGCCTATGGGTTTCTTTGAGAGGCTGTTTGACAACAATAAGCGCGAAATCGCGCGCCTTTCGCGCACGGTGGCCGCGGTCAGCAACCTGGAAGCACAAGTGAAGCCGCTCAGCGACGACCAGATGCGCGAGCGCTTTGGCGAGTTGCGCCGCGAGATCGAGCCTGCACCGTACGATAAGCAGCCTGACCTGCTCAACACTCATCTGCCGGAGGTTTTTGCGATTGTCCGCGAGATGGCGCTCAGGCGGCTGGGCGAGCGCGCATTTGACACGCAAGTGATGGCCGGAATCGTGCTGCACGAGGGCCGCATCGCCGAGCAAAAAACCGGCGAGGGCAAGACGCTCTCCGCGGTGCTTCCCGCCGCCCTTAACGCGCTGACCGGCCGCGGCGTGCACATCGTCACCGTGAACGACTACCTGGCGAAGCGCGACGCGGAGTGGATGGGGCCCATCTATGAGAGCCTGGGGCTGAGCGTCGGCGCGCTGCAAAACCAGATGCCCAGCGATATCCGCCACGAAGTCTACCGCAGCGACATCCTGAACGGCACCAACAACGAGTTCGGCTTTGATTACCTGCGCGACAACATGGTCATCTACGAAGAAGACATGGCGCAGCGGGGCCTGTACTTCGCCATCATTGACGAAGTTGACAGCATCCTTATAGACGAAGCCCGCACGCCGCTTATCATCAGCGGCAGCAGCAGCGAAGACACCTCTATGTACTACCGCGCCGACGAGATTGTGCGCGGGGTGGAGGCTAAGGACGTCACCGGCGAGCGCGAGACCACCGATATCTTCGAGCAGCGCAAGAACGTGGATGACTCCCACAAGGCCTGGGACTACGAGGTCGACCGCAAAGGGCACACGGTTGCGCTGACCAGCCGGGGCATTAAGAAGGTGGAAAGCCGGCTGCAGGACGTGCTGCGGGGGCACTCGCTTTACGATTTTGAGAGCACCGAGACCGCGCATTTCATCCAGCAGGCGCTACGCGCCCACGGCCTGTTTGAGTGCGAAGTGGAGTACATCGTTAAGGAAGGCCAGGTGATTATCGTGGACGAGTTCACCGGCCGCCTCATGCACGGGCGGCGCTACTCCGACGGCCTGCACCAGGCGATAGAAGCCAAGGAGAACCTGCGCGTCAAGAGCGAGTCCCAGACGCTCGCCAGCATCACCCTCCAGAACTACTTCCGGATGTACAAGAAGCTCGCCGGCATGACCGGCACCGCGAAGACGGAAGAGGAGGAGTTCAAGAAGATCTACGGCTTTGACGTAGTGGTCGTCCCCACCCACCGGCCGATGGTGCGGCAGGACCAGCCCGATGCGGTGTACAAGACCGAGAAGGGCAAGTTCCGCGCGGTAGTTGACGAGATTGCTGAGCGGCATGGCAACAACCAGCCCATGCTCGTCGGCACCGTTTCGATTGAGCGGAGCGAACGGTTGTCGCGCCTGCTCTCGGCCAAGGGCGTGCCGCACCAGGTGCTGAACGCCAAACACCACGAGAAGGAAGCGATGATTGTCGCCCAGGCCGGCCGCTATGGCGCGGTGACCATCGCCACGAATATGGCCGGCCGCGGCACCGACATTGTGCTCGGCGGCAATCCTGCGTTCAAGGCGAAGGAGGAGATGCACCGCCTCGGGCTGAACTGGGAGAACGACCAGGAGACTTACGAGCGGTTCCTTGCCGAAGAGAAGGAGAGATGGCAGGAGGAGCACGACCAGGTTGTCGCCGCCGGCGGCCTCTACATCATCGGCAGCGAGCGCCACGAGTCCCGCCGCATTGACAACCAGCTGCGGGGCCGTTCCGGCCGCCAGGGCGATCCCGGAGAGTCGCGCTTCTTCCTCTCGCTGGAAGACGACCTGATGAAGATGTACGGGGGCGACCGCATCGGCTGGCTGATGGACCGGGTCGGGCTTACCGAAGACGAGCGCATTGAGCACGGGCTGCTGTCCCGGGCGATTGAGAGCGCCCAGAAGAAGGTTGAGGGGCGCAACTTCGAAATCCGCCGGAGCGTGCTGCAGTACGACGACGTAATGAACAAGCAGCGCGAAGTGATCTACGACGAGCGCAAGCGCATCCTGCAGGGCGAGAACATGCGCGACCGCGTGGTCGGTTTCATCGGCGACGCGGTGGACTCGATTGTGGGCAAGTTCATCTATGAGACGGTGAAGAAGAAGCACGAGGTGGACGAAGCCGGGATGCTGCTGGAGCTGGGGCAGATGCTGCCTACGCTGGGAATCCAGCCGGAAGACCTGAAGGGCCAGGACCCCGAGGTCATTCGGGAAACGATTCACCGCAAGGCCGTTGACTTCTACGAAGGCAAGGAGAAGGAGTTCGGCGCGGAAGTGATGCGCGAGATTGAGCGCGTCATCACCCTGCGGACCATTGACCAGAGCTGGATTGACCACCTGAACGCGCTGGACCACCTCAAGGAGGGCGTGGGGCTGCGCGGCTATGCGCAGGTGGAGCCGATTGTGGTGTACGCGCAGGAGGCGTTTGAGCTGTTTGACGCGCTCAAGGCCAGCATCGGGACCCAGGTTATCAGCCAGCTGTTCAAGGTGCAGTTGCGCGAGGACCAGGAAGTGGAGCGCAAGAGCGCCTACAACATTCACGGCACCGGCCGCGGCGCCGAAGGAGGAGTGGCGCAGCGCGGAATGCAGGCCGGCCAGCGCGGCACCCTCAAGCGCGCCCAGCCGAAGGTGGGGCGCAACGACCCCTGCCCGTGCGGCAGCGGCAAGAAATACAAGCAGTGCTGCGGGAAAGCGGCGGCGAAGTAGGCTCTCTCAGGCGTCGCGCCGAAGCACCACGGCGTTCGCAAAGCCCGCATCGCGAATCTTGTTCTTCACGGCTTCGGCGGGCTTGTACTCATCCAAAGGCGCGCCGATCTCTATCGCATAGGACTTGGACTCGCCCGCCCCGCGAACGGAGAGACTTGATTCAAAGCCCAGTTCGCGCAACCGGTCGCGCTGGCGGTTGGCTTCGGATTCGCTGCTGAACACGCCGGCAATCACTACATAGATGTAGCCGGACTTGGCGGGGGCCTGCTCTTTGGGCTTATCCTTAGGCTTTTCGGGCTTGGGTTCTTCCTTGGGCTTCTCCGGTTCCTTCTTAGCCTCCTCTTTGGGCTTCTCCGGCTCGGCCTGTGGCTTCTCAACTTCTTCCTGTGCGGCCGGAGGAGTCTCGCCGGGCTGCGCCTGCTCCTCGGTCACCTGCGGCGGAGGCGTTTCCTCGGCCTTGGCCGGCTCGGCGCCCAGCGCGATGTCAGCCGGCATCAATGACAGATCCGCTACCGAAGTCGCGTACTCCTTCACGTCCTCCAGCGCGAGCAGCTTCTGCCCGCCGGCCTGCGGCGGCGCCACCGGCGGCTTGGCCGCAGCGGCCTGCTGCGGTTCCGGCGCGACCATCTCGGGACGGTTTTCGGCGAGCTGTTCCAGGTTCTCGCGGGGCTTGGTGAAGTACACGACTGCCAGGACGATGAGGCCTACCGCGATGATACCGGCGAACACCAGCGTGACCGCCAGCACCGCGCGCTCGCGCTGGCGCTTGGCCAGGTAGTACTGCGGATAAAACTCTTTCCGGGGACCGCTCACGGCTAAATTATAACATCGCGCTGGCAATGTTGTATAATCCCACCCACTAGCGACTGGGGGGTGACACCCTCCAGCCTCACACTGGGAGAATTCGTGGTTGGTTTACGGCTGGTTACAGCTGTGGTTTTTGCCGCGTTGATTTTGGCGCGGGCATCGCTGATTTCGTTCGGACAAACTGCGAAGGGAACATTCCCGCGGATCACCATCGACTCCTGGCTGGAGACGAGAGGTGATTCGCGTGATTCGTCTGCGGCCGCCACGCAGTTCCGCCAGACCTTTAAGTTAGAGCCCTACTTGCCGGCCTTTGAGCTGCCGGGGCTGCTGGTCAATTCCACTCTGGAGTACTCGGCGAGGATTGACGGCACCGACTACCCCACTGGCACCAATGGCGGGCGCACCTATTCGGAATACAAGATGCAGTTCGGCGCCCAGGACCGCTACGGGCGCCTGCAGTTCGGCACCGCCATAACCAACGCCCTTTCGCTTCAGCCCGCTGGGCCGGGGAACGCATACCTCCGCGGCGATCCGCGCACTACCCGCCAGGCGACGATGGCGCTGAAACCTCCGCTGGGGCCCACCGTGGCCGCGTACATCACCCAACAGGAAAGCAGCTCGTTCTACAACGGGCAACTGGGGAGCGGCAGCGAGATCGGGTCCGGCGGCTTCAACGCCACCCACCAGTTTCCCACCGGCAAGCTGTGGATGGCGCGCAGCGTCTCCGACTCGGAAACCTACCCCGGCGGCATCTCCCGCTCCAGCGAGACTACGGTGCTGGAGTTTGAGAACGCTTTCAGCCTGCCCCTGGGAAATCTGCACACCAAGTACAACTATCAGGATGCGAGCAACAACGCCTGGACGGCGCCGGGGGAAGTGAGCTCCACCCAGACTGAAGCGGTGGAAACCGGCCTGTCCGGCTGGGCGCTCAATAGCGCGCTGGACTATAACGCGGGCTATTCCCAGCGCCGCACCGTGGCGCCGGACGGCAGCGCGACCAACGAAAGCTACCAGAACTTCGCCATGGGCTACCGCCCGCCACTGCCCGGCGGGGCTACCGCCCGCGTGGGATTGAGAGTGAATGAGAGCCAGGTGGACAGCGCCTACCAGGACCGCACCACTTCGCAGTTCGCGTACGATCTCAGCTACTCGCCCAACACTCAGTTGAGCCTGAGCGTCAACGCCACCGAGAGGCAAACCACCGACGAGCGAGTATCCGTCCGCGTCAACGCCGAAAGCGCCGTCAGCGGCTCGCTGACCTACCAGCCGCACAGCCGCTTCAGCGCCATCGCGTCGCTGAACACCTCCAAGCGCCGCGACTACCGGATGGTTGAGTCCGAGTGGAACACCCAGTCGGTGTCGCTCTCCACTTCCATGCAGGTGAGCCGGAGCCTGAGCCTCAACCTCGGCCTCAGCGACGCATCCACGCAGAATCTGAGCAGCCGGCTGCTGGGCGACCGCGATGACGACAGCAGCCGCGCCACCGTCGGCTTCAACTTTCGCCCCTCGCCGCAGATTCTCCTCAACGGCAGCTTCAGCTCCAGCGCCTACCACTACGACCCCGGCAACAACAAAGTTGACCAGAACCTCACGCTGACGTTCAAGTACGACTTCGCGCCCAACGCATTCTGGCAGTTCATCTACCGCAGCGACGATGACTGGTACCGCGGCGAGCCGCTGCAGAACCGGCACGGCGACACGGTTTCCACCAGCTTCCAATTCCGCTTTTGAGCAGCGCTATGAAGATCATCATCGGAAACGACCACCGGGGAACGAAGTTCGCCCTCGCGCTCGCCGAGCACCTGGCGGCGCTGGGACACGAAGTTGAGCACACAGGTACTGCGACTGAGGACTCCTGCGACTACCCGGACATCGCCGCGGCGCTGGGCCGGAAAGTAGTAGCGGAAGGCAAAGGGCTGGGTGCGGACGAGAGCGGAGTATTCGGCATCGGCCTGTGCGGCAGCGGCGTGGGCATCTGTATGGCGCTTAATAAGGTTAAGGGGATACGCGCCACACCCGTGTGGAACGACCACCTGGCGGAATATGTGAAACGGCACAACAACGCCAATGTCATCTGCTTCAGCGCCGACACCCAGGAGCTTTCCGACATCAAGCGCTACATCGGCATATACATGGACGCGCGCTTTGAGGGCGGACGGCATGCGCGCCGGGTGGAGAAGATTGGGGAGATGGAGAGGGAATAGGGGAAGCAAGGAGCAATGCACGGGTGGCACAGCCGACTCGGCTGTGCATTAGTACAGAGGTTATGAGCTCATGTTCTTGCTGACAGATGGAAGCTAGCCAAACGGCTATACTCAATATGCAGTATGGAAGCCGAATTCTCACAGTACCAAAGGAATCTCCCGCACTTCCGGCTAGCCGGTGCCACCTACCACATAATCTGGCGCTCGCATCCCTCATTTCAGCAGTTGCCCGACCTCACGAAATAAATCACGCTGGAGACGATACTGCGCTTCTGCCCGGAGCGCTATGACCTGCTGGGATGCGTGATTATGGACGACCACGTTCATGTAGTAGTAACACCAAAGCCAAAATGGCCGCTTGCCAAAATCGTTCACACCTGGAAGTCGTATACTGCGCATCAAACCAACAAGCGACTGGGCCGAAGTGGTCCGGTCTGGCTGGATGAATCCTACGATAGGATTATAAGAAGCGATAGTGATTTGTATGAGAAGCTGACTTACATCCTTAACAACCCACGGGAGAGGTGGCCAGATATGCAGGAGTATCCGTATCTGTGGGTTAGGGGAGTGACAACCCCGAGCACAGGCGAGTCGCCTGTGCCACCCAGCTAGCCGCATTCACTAGTTACATCACGCCGTCAATGATCTCCAGCGTCACGGCATTGCCGACATTCATCCCGCGCGAAGTCAGCGCGATGCGGCCATCCTCCACTACCACGAGACCGGATTCCACCTTTTCCA
>CAZKNJ010000008.1:59012-62468 GCA_964554185.1 uncultured Planctomycetales bacterium
GTCAGCGCGATGCGGCCATCCTCCACTACCACGAGACCGGATTCCACCTTTTCCAGCGTAAGCGCTTTCTCGTGGAGGCCCTGCCATACTTCCGGGCTGAAGCCCTCCGGCGAAATCCCCCACATGGTGCGCAGGCCCAGCATGGCGCGCTCGAAGACGATGGTTGCGGATGAAAGCTCGTCGCGCTCCGCCACCGGCAACTCGCCGCGCTCCAATGCCGCGAAGTACTCGGCGAAGCCGCGATGGTTGCGTGTGCGCACGCCGTTCACGCAGCCAGAAGCATTCAAGCCGAAGCCGAAATAATCGCCGCCGCGCCAGTAGTTGAGGTTGTGCCGCGACCATTTCTCCGGCCGCGCGAAGTTGGAGACCTCGTAGCGCAAGAAGCCGCTCCCGGCCAGCACCTGCTCCGCCAGCTCCAGCTCGCCGGCAATGCGGTCGTCGTCCGGCGCAACCGACGGGTTGGCCTGCGCTCGCTCCCACAGCGGCGTGCCCTCCTCCAGCTTGAGGCCATACAGCGAGAAGTGGCATGGTTGAAAGAGCAGCAGTTGCGCGATGTCCTGCGCGATTTGCTCCGGCGGCTGCCACGGCAGGCCGAGCAGCAGGTCAAAGGACAGGTCAAACGCCGCAAGCTCGTCCGCCAACTCGTAGAGCGCGGTGAGCGCCCCCCCGCTGCTGTAGGTGCGCCCCAGTTGGCGCAGCGACTCGTCGCACAGCGACTGGATGCCGATGGAAACGCGGGTGACGCCCAGTTCGCGCCATTGCTGAAGCAACTCACGGCCAAGGGTGTCGGGATTCGCTTCAATAGTGGATTCCTGCAAGCCGCCCAGGTCGAAGTGTGAACGCAGTGCCGCGAAAATGCGCTCGAGGCATTCCACCGGCAGCAATGACGGCGTTCCACCGCCGAAGTAGAGGGTGCCAGCCGCGAGGCCGCCCTGCTCCTTCGCGAGCAATCCGATTTCGCTGATGAGCAGGCCGGTGTAGCTTTCCGGGCTGAGGCCAACAGGCAGTGAGGCCAAGGGGTAGCTCGCGAAGTCGCAATAGGCGCATTTCCGCAGGCAGAAGGGGAGGTGGAGATAGACGCCCGCGCCCGAAGTAGCGAGTAGCGAGTAGCGAGTAGCCTGGGGGGAACCGGTAGATGGTAGTTCGTAGTTCGTAGTTGGGATGTAGAGCGCGCGCATTACTTACTGGGACGCTTGGGTGATTTCAGGGAGCTCAGTAAGCCCCCGATCAACTTGGCCGAACGGACGCGAAGGCCATCCAGTTTGGTGTACTCCGCTTTACTTATGTATCCAAGCTCAAGTGCGAATAAAAGGTACGTCTCAACTTCTCCTAGCGAACCACGAGCGATATCCAAGTAGCGAGCGAATTCAATCTTACCCCTTCTTTCGTATCCTTCAGCGATGTTCGCTGAGACCGAAACTGCGGCGCGCCGAATCTGGCTGGTCAGACCGTATATCTCATGTTTGGGCCACGAGGCCGTGACTCTGTAGACTTCATACCCAAGCTTGAACGCGACCTGCCACGCAACAAGGTCGCGGTAACGTTGACCGTTCGCCCTGCCTTCCGAACTACCAGCTACCATCTACCACCTACCATATGCTACTTCTTCTTCCCCTCCGGCTGTCCCAGAACCGCCAGGAACGCCTCCTGGGGGATGCTGACGGAGCCGATGGAGCGCATGCGCAGCTTGCCCTTGCGCTGCTTTTCCAGCAGCTTGCGCTTGCGGGTGATATCGCCGCCGTAGCACTTCGCGGTCACGTCCTTGCGCAGCGCGGAGATGGTCTCGCGCGCGATGATATTGGAGCCGACCGCGGCCTGGATGGGGATGGCGAACAGGTGGCGCGGAATGGTGCGCCGCAGCGTCTCCACCACTTCGCGCCCGCGCTGCTGCGCCTTGCTGCGGTGCACCATGAACGAGAGCGCGTCCGCCGGCTCCTTGTTGACCAGGATGTCCACGCGCACGAGGTCGCTGGCGCGGTAGCCCGCGAGGTCGTAGTCGAAGGACGCGAGGCCGTGGGACAGGCTCTTCAGCGCGTCGTAAAACTCGTAGAGTATCTCCGCGAGCGGCAGGTAGAAGCTGAGGTTCACCCGCTCGGCGGTGATGAAGCGTATATCCTTCAGTTCACCGCGCCGCTTCTTGCACAGGTCAATGAGCGCGCTCTGGTGCTGCACCGGCGTGAGGATGGTGCCGAGCACAAAGGGCTCGCGGATCTCCGCCAGCTCGTCCGGCGGCGGCATCAGCGCGGGATTGTCAATGATCTCCACCCGCCCCTCCCGCCGCGCCACTTCAAAGGCGACCGACGGCGCGGTGGCGATGAGGTCCAGCGCGTATTCGCGCTCCAGGCGCTCCTGCACAATCTCCATGTGCAGCAGGCCGAGGAAGCCGCAGCGGAAGCCGAAGCCCAGCGCCTCGCTACTTTCGTGCTCGTAGTGCAGCGCGCTGTCGTTGAGCGAAAGCCGCGCCAGCGCGGCCTTTAGGTCGTCGTAGTCCTCGTTGTCGCTGGCGTAGAAGCCGCAGAACACCAGCGGCTTGGCGCGCTTGAAGCCGGCGATGGGCCTGGGCGCGGCGGTGCGCTTGTGGGTGATGGTGTCGCCCACGCGCGCGTCGCCGATGTCCTTGATGCCGGCGAAGAGGTAGCCCACATCACCCGCGACCAGCTGCTCCGCCGGATGCATCTCCGGCCGGAAGAAGCCGGTGCCGGAGGCTTCAAAGCTCTTGCCCGTGCTCATCATCGCAATCTGCTCGCCCACCTTCACCGTGCCGTTGACCACGCGGATGTAGGCGACGATGCCACGGAAGGGGTCGTAGTGGGAGTCGAAGATGAGCGCCTGCAGCGGCGCGTCCGGGTCGCCGCTGGGGGGCGGCACGCGCTGGACGATGGCCTCCAGCAGCGCCTCCACTCCCTCGCCGGTCTTGGCGCTCACGCGCAGGATCTCCTCGCGGCTGCCGCCGATGAGGCCGATGATTTCGTCCTCGGTTTCCTTCACCCGCGCCACCGGCAGGTCAATCTTGTTGATTACCGGGATTATCTCCAGCCCTTCCTCCACCGCGAGGTTGAGGTTGGCGATGGTCTGGGCCTCCACGCCCTGCGCCGCGTCCACCAGCAGCACCGCGCCCTCGCAGGCCTTGAGCGAGCGCGAGACTTCGTAGCTGAAGTCCACGTGGCCGGGAGTGTCAATCAGCCCGAGGTCGTAGGTCACGCCGTCGTCCGCGGGGTAGCGCAGCCGCACCGCCTGCATCTTGATGGTGATGCCGCGTTCGCGCTCCAGGTCCATGGTATCCAGGTACTGCTCGCGCATCTTGCGCGGATCCACCGCCGCCGTCAGCTCCAGGATGCGGTCGGCGAGCGTGCTCTTGCCGTGGTCAATGTGCGCCACGATGCAGAAATTGCGTATGCGGGACAGCTGCGCGATAATAGCCTCCGAACCGCGATTATAACATCGCGCGCGGCGCGG
>CAZKNJ010000008.1:62568-65335 GCA_964554185.1 uncultured Planctomycetales bacterium
AGCCTCCGAACCGCGATTATAACATCGCGCGCGGCGCGGCGGACGGGCATCGCGCGCCGGTGGAGCGGCCGATGAACATCAAGCGGACAACCAACATCATGTGGACGGTCTTCTTTCTGAGCGTCCTGCTCTATCACGGGCTGCTTACATGGCGGTTGCCGACCGTTGAGGCACCGCCGCCGGAATTGCTCGCCCACGCGCTTCTGGCCTTCGGCGCTGCCACGCTGGTGGGTTTGATCGTCTACGACCTGGCGGTGTTCGGCCGCCCGCGCACCGTCAGCGTGCGGCCGGAGATGCTGCCGCCGGAGGGCAGCCCGATTGACGAGAGCACGTTCGTGCGCGGGCTGAAGTCGCGCTATTACTTCACGCGCATCATGATTGTCCTTTCCGTGGCCGAAGCCAGCGGAATCTGCGGGCTGGCATTGGGCCTGCTCGGCGGGAAGCTTTGGGCGGTACACACGCTGTTTGCGCTGAGCTACACTGCGATGCTGTACATCCGCCTGCGCATGTCCACCGCCTGGGAGCGGATGTATCTGGGATAGCAATGAAGCTCGCATTCAGCAAAATGGAGGGCGCGGGCAACGACTTCGTGTTTGTTGACGACCGCGAGGGCGCGCTCAAGGGGCGCGAGGAAGAGCTGGCGCTGAAGCTGTGCCCGCGCCGCACCTCGGTGGGCGCCGACGGCATCATATTTGTGCGCACCGCGCCGGCGGAGCTGGAGTGCGACGGCGAGATGGCCTACTACAACGCCGACGGCAGCTACTCCGGCATGTGCGGCAACGGCCTGCGCTGCACCGCCCTGTTCCTGCGCGACCGCTGGGGCGTGGAGAGCGCGGATATGCGCATCGCGGTGGACGGGCGGCCGCGCCTGGTGCAGCTTCATCCGGACGAGCCCGGCAGCGCCATTGTGACGGTGGAGCTGGGCGTGCCGCAGTTTGAAGTGGAGGACGTGCCCGCGCTTGTTCCCGGCCCCCGGCATATCGGGAAACCACTGCAATTGGCCGAGGACTTCGCGCCGGGGTGCACGCTGCTGTCGCTGGGCAATCCGCACTGCGTGATGTGGGTGGAGGAGCTCTCAGACGAGCTGGTGCGCATACTGGGGCCGGAGGTGGAGAACCATCCGCTTTTCCCCGAGCGCGTCAATGCGGGCTTTGCGGTGATGCGCGGCGGCGCAATTGAACTTCGCGTGTGGGAGCGCGGCTGCGGCGAGACCATGGCCTGCGGCAGCGGCGCGGCGGCGGCGGCGGTGAGCGCGGTGATGACCGGACGCGCGGAGTTGGGAAGCAGCGTGAATGTGCGCGTGCCCGGCGGCGATCTCATCGTCAACTGGCAGGGCGAGGGCATGAGCGCGCTGCTCACCGGCCGCGCCCGCTTCGTGTTCGACGGGACGGTTGAGGTGTGATGGCGAAGGCGAGCAACCATATTGATGCGCTCAAGGGGAAGCCCGCGCCGGTGCTGCTCATGGACGCCACCGGGCTGGTGTTCCGCGCGTTCTTCTCCATCCGCGAGCTGACCACGCGGGACGGCATGCCCATCAACGCGGTGTTCGGCACGCTGAAAATGATCCTCAAGGTGGTAAACGATGTGCAGCCCAAAGGCTGCGCCGCGTTCTTTGACACCGCGCGCCGCACCTTCCGCAGCGAGCAGTTCGCGGACTACAAGGCCAACCGCCCGGCGCCGCCGGACGATCTCATCCACCAGTTCCCGCTGGTGGTGGAGGCGATGCTGGCCTGCGGCTGCCCCGCGCTGCTGGAGCCGGGCTACGAGGCCGACGACCTCATCGCCAGCTATGCTGCGCAGCATGCGGACGCCTTCAAGGTCATCCTCTCGGGCGACCGCGACATGCTGCAGCTGGTGGATGACAACACCTACGTGCTGGTGCAGTCGCGCGGGGTGACCGACATCAAGGTCTACACGCCGGAGAGCTTCCGCGCGGAGTACGGCTTCGCGCCGGCGCTGTTCGTGGACTTCAAGGCGCTGCGCGGCGACCCCTCCGACAACATCCCCGGCGTCAAGGGCGTGGGCGAGAAGACCGCCCAGAAGCTCATCGCCGAGTTCGGCGGGCTGGAAGGCATCTTTGAGCGCCTGGAAGAGGTCAAGCCCGAGCGCATCCGCGAGGCCCTACGCGCGGCGAAGGACGATGTTTTCGGCTACCGCGAGCTGGTGAGCCTGCACAAGGATTGCGCCATTCCGCCGGAGCACGAGGACATCCGCGCACCGGATTTCGCGGGCGAGAGCTTTCTCGCGTATTTGGATAAGTACGGCTTGCAGGCGATTAAGAAACAGATTGAAGGTCAGCGTCAGGTGTAGCCGCTGGATGGTTGTTGGTTGCCGGTTGTTGGTCCCGCCTCCGCTGAAGCTCGCCCCGGCGAGCAAGCTTCGGCGGGCAAGTGATGGACGGAGGGCTTCTTCTGTAGGGCGGGGACCTGTGCCCCGCCGGTGCTAGATTGCGCAGGTTTGGAGAGAATCACAGGCGGGACGCCTGTGCCACTGACGCCTGTGCCACCGTCGCCTGAGCCACCACTCCCAACCGGACTCGCGGCCCGCCCTGGCGGGTGAAATTCACCCGCGAGATTAGGTGGTGTGGGGACTGAAGTCCCCACTCCGGTTTCTTCTTGCTCCTCGCAGGAGGCTTTCCAGGCTTCGATGTCGGTTGAGAGGCGCTGGGTGAGCTTGTTGATGCGGGTGAGGAGCAGCGCCCAGGGCTCCAGAATGGCGGTCTCTTCGTCGTACTGGCAGACGGCCTTCACTGCGTCCTCAAGAGAAC